>CAZCHK010000013.1:0-40350 GCA_964498605.1 uncultured Anaerolineaceae bacterium
AAATTATACTGGTAGACCAAATTGGCGTCAAACATCATGACGGATATCTCAAGCTCACTGACTTTACACTTAAGAAAGGATTATGCTATCATGCAGTCATGCTCAGGCTTATCCGGTTATTAAAAGAGCACGAGTCCGCGACACTGAAGATCATTGCCGATTACTGGGGCGTGTTAGCGTCAGAAGTTACACCTGAGCTGGTTGAAGCGGAAATTAATGATCTGCTGCGGCATGGCGAAGGCTTGAAAGAAATCGTTGACGCCTTGCCTGCGGATGCCCTGTCAGCCTGGACTTCATTAAATGGTCAGGGCGGTAAACAAAGCTGGGCAGTTTTTTCACGGAAGTTTGGTGACGTGCGCGCCATGGGTGCGTCACGCATCGCGCGCGAGAAACCTCAGCTGAACCCTGTCAACGCTGCCGAAACCCTGTGGTACCGAGGCATGCTGGGGCGAACTTTCATAGATCAAAAACCAGAACCTCAAGAAATCGCGTATCTCCCGGATGAATTTCGATCCTACAACCCCGTTGATAACGGTCAGGTTTGTTTTGACCTGGACATCGTAGATGAAAAAGAAGTGACCAGCCTCTCCATGGGTCCGCTGGAGACGTTGAATGATCTTACAACCATTCTCGCGGCAGTTCGCAGCATGAAAATGGATGAGGTGGAGTGCTTTCTCTTTCACGAAAAGGATTCCAGGTGGCTGCTCGAAATTCTTGAAACCTGCGGGCTCCTCTCTCGCGATCGAGTACTCCAGGCGGACAAGGTAAGATCCTGGTTTGATCAGACCCCGGCAGAAATGCTCGCTCTTCTTGTGGATGCATGGTACGCTTCTCCCGATTTTAATGAGCTGAGGCTGATCCCCGAAATCGTCTGCGAAGGCTCCTGGAAGAACGACCCAAAGGCTGCCAGGATATTCGTCTGGAATACTCTCAATTCTTTCACGGAAGCCGGTTGGATAAAAGTCAAGCATCTGATTGCTGCCATTCATCAGAAATTTCCTGATTTTCAACGCCCGGCGGGTAATTACGATTTGTGGTTGATCCGTGACGCAAAAACGAGTGAATATCTGAAAGGTTTTGAAAGCTGGGACTGTGTTGAAAATCGCTTGCTTTTATTGATCATCACAAGAATCATGCCGGCATTGGGATTGCTCGACGTTGGCATTCACAAAACGACCCGCGAGTTGGTGTTTCGCTGGTCTGCCTGGGGGAAGGGATACCTGCAGGGAGAGGTGAGCGAATTCACTCTCCAACCACCCCGGAATACGATCAGGAGCCAGGGGGACATTCACATATCTTCATGCGCACCGTTCGCATCGCGGTATCAACTCTCAAGATTCTGTGAATGGGTGAGCTTGCGTGATAAGCAGTTTTTTTACCGGCTCAACCTGCAGGGTTTACGGTCAGCTCAAAACAGCGGCATGGAAATCAAGCATATTCCCACAGTTCTGCAGCAGCTTTTCGGCAAGGCAGTACCGCCAACCCTGATCAAAGCCATTCTGCATTACGAAAAAAACGGCTGCCTGTTGACTGGAGAGCGCGTGAGCGTTTTAAAACTATCCGACAGTCACCTGCTTGAAACCTTGAGCGACTCTCCTGCCGCCCGTTTTCTGGGGGAAAAATTGAATCCCGCCACGATCATCATTCCATCGGGTAAGGAAAAAGAATTGGAAAAATCCTTGCTCGAGTCAGGGTACTTTTCAGAGTTTCATCTCGATGTATAATCTTTTGAAACCAAATTTCGAGGAGCCTATGTCAACAAAATTAGATTGGGTACATAACGAGCTGGAACAATTAAAAGAAGCGGGATTGTTCAACCGCATAAGGACCATCAGTTCCCCGCAGGGAGCCTGGCTGGTTGTGGATGGAAAGAAGGTCCTGAACTTCTGCTCAAACAATTATCTGGGTCTTGCCAATCATCCCCTGTTGATCGCCGCGGCTGATCAAGCCCTGCACAGCATGGGTGCTGGTCCTGCCGCGGTGCGCACGATCGCTGGAACAACCGACCTTCACCTCGAGCTTGAACGGCGTCTGGCAAATTTCAAAGGCGTTGAGGATGCCATTACATTCCAGTCCGGCTTCTGTGCCAATCTGGCCACCATTCCCGCCCTTGTTGGCAAAGAGGACGCCATCTATTCCGATGAATTAAATCACGCCAGCATCATCGATGGATGCCGATTATCAGGCGCGACAATCATTCGCTATAAACACTGTGACCCGCAAGACCTGCAGCGAGTCATCACCGAAAATAAGGCCAATTATCGCCGCGGTTTGGTCATCACGGACGGCGTCTTCAGTATGGACGGGGATATCGCTCCCCTGGACAAGATCTGTGATGTTGCGGAGAAGCATGATGTCCTGTTAATGGTCGATGATGCCCATGGCGAAGGTGTGATGGGTAAAGGCGGGCGGGGTATTGTCGATCATTTCCATCTGCACGGAAGGGTTGATGTGGAGGTGGGTACAATGTCCAAAGCTTTCGGCGTGGTGGGAGGTGTTGTGGCTGGCAAATCCATCATCATTGATTGGCTTCGCCAACGTGGAAGACCATTCCTGTTTTCTTCCGCGGTGACCCCAGCCGATGCCGCAGCCTGCCTGGCTTCTCTGGATATCCTGGAATCTTCCACGGAACTGGTGGATCGGTTATGGGAAAACGCTCATTATTTTAAGACAGGGCTCAAGAAAGCCGGGTTTGACACCGGTCTGTCCATGACACCGATCACTCCCATCATGCTAGGCGAAGCGTCACTGGCGCAGCAGTTCAGCAGGACTTTGTTTGAAGAAGGTGTATTTGCCATGTCAATCGGTTTCCCGACTGTACCCAAAGGCAAAGCGCGCATTCGCGTGATGATCAGCGCCGCTCACAGCAAAGATGACCTGGATACGGGTTTAAAGGTGTTTTCCGAAGTCGGTAAAAAGCTCAGTGTCATTCAATAGAATAATCCATTAACCAGAGAATTCCATTAAACGATTCGCCCCGAGAACTCGGGGCGAATCTGATAGGAGGGAGGAGAGAGATTATTATGTGGTTCTCCAGAAATTCTTCTTTCCGGAGGTCTTTCTCACTGCTGTTTATATCAAATGTCTGACATGACTGTCAGTGTCACTTGTCACAAGAATTAATTTACATATGACTAATTCGGTCATGTTTGTCCGCTATCAGCCAGGATTACTTTCGAAACATTCGCTGACGCTTCCAGCGAAGATAGGGCGCTGCCAGTTTGCGCAGGTAATATTTGAGAACAATTGGAGAGAGTGTTTTACCGCCCTCCCGGAAATGCACCTTCAACATCTCAGGCCAGCAGCGATCATCCGCCATGATGGTCTTCGCATCTGAGTGCAGTCGGAAATTCGCCCACACCTGTCCGGGCACATAGACCAGCGGCGCGATTTTCGCTACGCGGACCCACAAATCATAATCCATCGCGAAGTAAAAAGTTGAGTCCAGCGGCTCGACCATCTTCCAGATTTCCGCACGAAAAAAACACGCCTGCTGGGGTACATGGACAAAGCCATTCCGAAGTTTCCGGTAGTTCGTCTGTGCTGCGGGGAAGGAGCCGATCACCGCATCATGTTCATCAATAAAATTCGCGTCCGCGTATACAGCCCCCGCCTGCGGAGATTGCTGGAAGATCTTTACCATTGCGCTCACCGCGCCAGGCTCCAATGTGTCGTCCGAATTGAGGTAGGCAAGTATCTCACCCGTAGCGTGAGACAGTCCTTTGTTGATCGCGTCTGTTTGCCCCGTGTCTTTTTCAGAGATCCACCAGGCAAGTTTTCCTTTGTACTTTTCGATGATTCGAGCGGATCCATCTGTCGAGCCGCCGTCCACAACGATGTATTCGATGCGGGGGTAATCCTGACCCAAAACGGATCGAATCGTCCGCTCAATGTACTTTGCCTGATTATATGAAGGCGTCACGATGGAAACGAGCGGAATGTCCGAAAATGACTTCAACTGAAGTCGCTCTTTCATCCTCATCCGGATCCTCCTGGAAGCGCGTAGAGATCATAAATGACATAGGATTCCCCAATGTCGAAAATGGGATAATCGTTTAAAGCTTGTTTGAGCAGGGGTTGTTTCTCCAATTCAACCAGGTCTGTCACAATGAACAAGTCCTTTCCCTCTATAGCCTGGGTGAATAGTTCATCAAAAGCTGCCTGGTCCATTTCCCCGATCCCGCGCAAGGCCATGTCACCGGTGTAGAGCCAGATCTGCGCAGGATTGATCCATCCCCAATACTGTAATCTGTATCCATAATCTTGAGTCAGCGCTATGATGGAACGCCCCGAACCAGCCACCTGCCCGATGCGAGCATATACAGCATCCTGTCCCCGATAGTCAGCTTTGTGCAGTACATCACGAACATCCCACAGGTTGGCGCCGATGGCAATCACGATGACAATGATCAAAGCAATTCTCATGACTGGTGTATGCTTCACCTTCATGTACCGATCTGCCAGTATGACAGCATAGGCGGAAACGGACATGGCGATCAAAGGAACCGCAGTGATGTGATAATAGTCATGCGTCGCAAAAAAATATGAAAAAACGATGCCAAAAAGGAAATATCCAGACCACAACCAAATCATGAACCTGCGGTCATGCTTCTTTTCGAAAAAGAAGACGCCAACGATCCCTAAGATAAAGGGAAGCAAACCGACTACTTTCTCCAGCATGCGCTCCCACTGCAGGTAAAAGACCGGATCGATCCAATCCTGGGGGAAAAATCGCAATCTGAATTGACCACCCAGATCGCCCTTTACAAAAAACCCAATGAACATGTATATGAGGGTTGGAAGCGCTGCGATCAATCCCATCGTCCAAAATTGCATGGATCTTAAGTTCTTCTTCAAACCTCGTATGACCAGGATAGCGATGAAACCACCCAGAATAGAAAAGGCAGCCAGGGCTTTGGTAAGAACTGCCAGCCCTCCGAGCAAGCCGACAAGGATCGCCCATGACCAGGTTTGCTTCTGGATCCAGCGGTACATCGACCACCAGGTATAAATAATCAGGCAGGTCATCAAAGGATCTGGCTGGATTGTGCGGCTGACAACTACTCCGAATGGCAGAAAAAGGTAGACCGCCAGAGCGATCATTCCCCCATCCCTGGAACTCATATCTTTCGCGAGAAGGAACAATCCCCCCCCACCCAGGAGCCAAAAGATAATCGAAACCACGCGTGGAATGACAAGGTCCTCACGGCCAAACAGGCGGTAGAACAATACCACCAGTCCATCATAGACTGGAGCGTCAGTGACTTCCGCGTTCAATTGTGTCTGAGAACTTTGGTATCGATCTTGAGACAAACTGCCTTCCGGCAGTGTCTGGTAATATCTCGCCCTGGCCACGATAGCGGTGAAAAGCTGCCTGGTGGGGTGAAAATCCAGCGGGAGGTCGTCAATATCGTAGATGCGAATGAACAGTCCCAAAAGAAGCATGAGTGCTATTAAAAGACCGTACACCCATTTTTTCTTCCCAAATAACTCCGGATACGTTGGATTGATTTCGTTTTCTCTCAATTCGACCTCTTATCTGTCTAAAAATTTTTTTGATTTTAACCTGTAATAGAGTGTTTTTATCTTTCCCATACCGATCCATGCCAGGTAAGCGTAAATTATGCGGTGAAACTCACGCAGCCCGGTCGGCGGGTACAGACCGATTGATTTCCAGTAAAACTTGATCGCTCCCTTGATATCTCCGCCATCGAGCAGGTAGCGCGCGTTAAACCTGTGCGCTCCGGCAAGAATGCGTTTTTTGTCTTTCTGATACAAGTCTTCCAGGACTGGTTGAGTGTGGATCCACTCCAGTATCCGGTAGGCATCTCGTCCAAACTCGCCTGCCCTGGCAATGTTCTTCGCAGCCTCGTGATACCTGGCTGAGGCAAGAATTTGGGGAATGTAAATACACCTGCCCACCCGAGCCAGGCGCAGCCACAAGTGATGGTCCAGCAGGAAATGGTATTCCGGGTTCAACAACCCCACCTGGTCCAGTGCTGATTTTCGGAACCAGACCCCGGGCTGGCTGATGATATTGAAGCGCATCAATTCGGGCAATCCCCATTGTTGAAAGCGCATCACATTGAATCTCCTCCCCTCGCCATCTATGGAAGCCACATCACCGTACACCATGCTGGCATCAGGGTTGTCCTGAAACACGCCTGAAACAAGGGCTAACGAGCCCGGCTGGTACACATCATCCGAGTTCAGCCAGCCGATAATCTCACCCGCTGCTCTGGCCAGCCCTTTGTTCACAGCATCAGCCTGACCTTTGTCCTTCTCGGAAACCCACCACTTCAAACGCTTTTGATAATTCTTGATCACATCAACGCTGCCATCCGTTGAGCCCCCGTCGGCGATCAAGTACTCGATCGGTTCATAATTTTGATGAATAACTGATTCGATGGTTGTGCCAAGAAACCTGACCTGGTTGTAGGAAGGTGTGACGATGGATATGAGCGGTTTGGTTGATGTCATTTAATGAAGAGGCTGTGAAAATCTACCTTATCAAATACATTTAGTTTCCCGTCAACAGTCGCGTCCAACACTCTTCTTCCATCCTTCTCGTAAGCTGCCTTTGCCATTCTGTACGCTTTCTCAGAAGTCTCAAGGTCCGGTAGTTGCCAGCGAAACCCTTTGCCAAAATACGCACCTGAAAAATGGTTGGGGTCATCTCCCTGCGAAGTGACCGTCGTGTTTGGTTCACCTTTGGTCACGAAGTTGTGATCGACACCAATGAGGATCGCTGTCGAAAAACCAAGATAGTACGCGACCTGCAACGCGGTGTACGTCACGGTCGCGCCTTCCCACAGCCGGCCTGTGATATCGCGAGTGAATTTCGGCCCGGTGTAGGAAGTGTGCAGGAAGTGAGTCGATGTGGAATATTGGAGGTGTTTGTGTGAACGCCATGCGATGAATTTCGGCATGGAGAGACTGTGGATATCTTCCGCGCATTGTTCGATGACCAGGTCATTTACCGCCAGGAACAGATCGGTCTGAAAACCTATTTCCGGGAAGAGCATATAGATGCGGTTCATCCCGAAGGTAAATTCGTTTTTCAGCCTGCTCAGGTCCATTTTTCGCAAGCTCGGTCCGTTGCCAATGATGAAACATCTTTCTCCCTTGTGCGAATTTTTCAATCCCCGCAATGCTCGGATAGATTTCCTGCGCCAGGGATGGAAACAGGCTGAGGGGAAATCCTTCAATCGGTCAAACCAATCCACGGCACTGCCCATGGCGTGAATCACAGGCTTCGGAAGTTTTTTTACGGATTTTCGCAGCAAATCACTCATTCTGTGCTCAACCTCGCCGTCGCCCCGCCATCCACGATCATGGCCTGTCCTGTCATATACGATGATTGGCTGTTGTCAGCCAAAAAGAATATGCAATGCGCAATTTCCTCGGCAGAGCCCACCCTGCCGTTAACAGTCTTTCTGGCAAGATTCTCCAGCCTGTCGTTGAGCGTGCCTTTTCCTGCATGTCCGCGGTTAAGGCCCGCGCGCAACATGGGAGTGTCAACCGCGCCCGGCAGGATCGCGTTGACGCGAATATTATCCTGAGCGAATTCGATCGCCATGGCCCTGGTCAATGCCAGCAGCCCCCCCTTGCTGGCTGCATATGCAGCGATGTCCCTGGAGGTCGCAACCGCGTGCACGGAGGAGACATTGACGATCGCGCCTGCACCTGACCGTTTTAGCAGCGGGTAAGCAAGTTTTGCTCCCATGAATGGCGAACGCAGGTTGGATGCCATGACCGCGTCCCACTCTTCAATGCTTGTTTCCAGAAGGGGTTTGGCGATCTGCATGGCCGCGTTGTTGACCACAGCATCAAGGACCGGGCTGAACAGTTCCACGCTTTTGAAGATGCTTTCAAGGTCGCTCGGATTGGAAATATCCGCCTGGATGAAAAGACCATCTCTGGGAAATTGCGCTCCAAAATCGTTGCGATCGACTCCGATGATTTTCCAGCCGCGATCATGGAATACCTGCACGGTGGCTCTGCCAATACCGCCGGCAGCTCCCGTGATCAGCATGTATTGAAACCGCTCAGTCATCTTCACCTCTGGGGTATTGTATCCCAATCATGTTTATATTCTTGATTCCCATTCTCCCAGATCGGGATGAGGGATATCCAGACCTGTCAGCAAATTACCAATGGTGTTCCAATGAACACGCTCCCAGGCAGCGGGGCTTGAATTGGAATTGTGCGGAGCCAGGAGTACATTATCCATCAATTTTAACGGAGAATCTGCAGGTAAAGGTTCATCTTCAAAAACATCCAGCCCCGCTCCCCCAAGTATCCCTTCCTGAAGAGCGGAAATCAACGCGGCTTCATCAACAACCGGTCCGCGGGAAGTATTGATCAACACGGATCCCCTTTTGATCATCCGGATCGTGTGCGCGTTGATCAGATGGTGACTGGTAGGATTCAAATCAGTGTTTAAACTGATAAAGTCCGCTCGCGCAAGCAGCTGTTCCAGGCTCACCATTTCGACTGGATTCGACGCGAGAAAACCGCTGTCAGGCTGTCGAATATCATTTCCAAGGAGTGTCATTCCAAAAACGGTGGCCTTCTGCACCACCGCCTTGCCAATTCTCCCAACACCGATGACACCCAATGTTGATTCACTTAAGGAGACCCCGGATATTTTTTTCCAATACCCCAACTTCACCTGTTTATCCATCCAGGGCAATTTCCTCGCAAAAACCAGGATATAAGCCATGACAGAATCCGAAACCGGCACGGTGAACGCACCCGGAGTGTTGAATACCCGGATGCCCAGGTTTTCCGCAGCTATTTTATCTATGGAGTCGATTCCCGTTCCCCATTTCGATATGACCTTCAACCTGGGAGCGCATGCCTGCAGGACTCTTTTGTTAAACCTGTCGTCCCCGCAGACGGCACCATCGAATTGCCCCGCGTAAGGCAATATCTCCTCCTCCGACAATCTTTCGTTCACTTTCGGGATGATCAATTCCACATCGTAATGGACAAACAGGGGAGAAAATCTCGTGACGTACGGCTGCATATAGGGCGCGGAAAGTAACACTTTGTACATCAGGCATTTCCTTTTTCTGTTTTCATGCGGTGCTGCAGGATAAGATCTGCAATCAGAAAGCCTTCCTCATCGTCAATGTCATACGCCTCAGAGCGATCGATCTCGAACATCAAAGGCTTGAATCCCACGCGGTGTTTTCGCCCAAACAGGTTTTCTTTCGTGAAAAGGTATACACACGAATTCTCCTCGAACGTGGGAGGCAGGTCCTGGGTCTGCAGTAATTCTTCAGGATTGTGATTGATCGGCTGACCTGCACGATCCCACAACCGTACCTGGAGCCTGGTCACGCCAAACAGGGAATCATGCTCGGGATATCGGTCCTCCAGGTAATGAATCGCTTTTGAAAAAGTTACCGGCTTCACGAGTGGATTTGTGCTGTGGGTTTGAAGATAAAGATCTGCAGAGATCTGAGAACAATCGTACATGAGGATCTCGTTCATCGGCACATCATCCGCCCGCAGCGCGGTAGGCCTCTCAATGATGCGTATCGATGGGAAAAAATCTCCTATTCCCTCGATGATCTGCGGGCTGTCTGTATCCACGACGATCTGGTCGATCTCGGGACAGTTAAGCAGCGAGATCAGTATGTGATGATACAAAGGCTTTCCTGCTAAAAGGCGGTAATTCTTGCCCGGAACACGCTGGGAATGGTGCCGCATCGGGACCAGCGCTACGATTTTTTTAAATTCCATTCACTTTCTCCATCATATGATGTTCGGCTACTCCTTCGGTTCGTAGGAGATTGGTTTGACATCCCTGAAATCGTTTCTTCGATCTTCTCGTGCCTGAATTTGCGGATAATAAAATGTCTGCTTCAACTTCCATGATAATGGCCCGGATTGACGATATCCCTGGTAAGTTCCATGGAATTGTGACCAGCGGAATCGAAGGATGTCACTCGTTTTCGCATGAACACCCTGTTCCTTTGAGTACCGAATATCGCTGATCGAATTTTGCCAGAACATGAAGAGCATATCCCAAATGCCAAATCTTTCCTGCGGATAAAGCTGTTTAAACGCAATGGCTTCGCGGCGATACCTGTTGGTTATTCCAGCCCAGGATTCATGATGCACGTGGACCACTTCCGCTTCGGCGATGTAACGAATAATGTAACCCTGATCATGCGCCCATTTCGCCCAATCCAGGTCCTCCAGCGCAGGTATGGTTTCATTGTAACGATGCCCCTCCCAAAACGAACGTTTGAGTGCCGCGTTGGCGTTGTTGCAGAATGGATGAGCCTGCTTGTTAATTGAACTATCAGGGTACCAGGAGTGAAAGATCTGCTGCTCCGAAAAATGACTCTTCTTTGTTCCCCGTTGTTTCCCATATGTGAGAGCGGTTTTTTGATCCTGAAGCGGTGTGATCAATTTTTCCAACCAGTCAGGATAAACCGGGTACACATGAGCCGAACATATCACCAGAAATTCCGATTGCGCCCGCTCAATTCCCAGATTCAAGGACCTCCCAAAGGAAAACTCGTCCGGCTGAATGTGAACGACATGAGCGTGGTTTTTTTCCGCGATCTTTACAGTGTCGTCTGTTGAACCAGAATCGACCAGGATGACCTGGGGTGATGCGATCGTTTGACTCCGAATGCCCTCGAGTAGCCGACCCAAATGCTTCGATTCGTTGTACGCGCGGATGATGATGGAACAATCAGGCATGTTTCTTCCTTTACCGTTGGGGAGTTGTCGGTTTCTTTGTTCTGCTCAGCCTTACCAGTTTTTTTTCATTCAGCTGAGAGATGACATCCCATACGGCCATGAAGGAAGTGGATAATTCTTCAGCAATGTCCGCAACCGTTCTTTCCCCATCACACCGGTCCATGATTTCAAACAGCTTGCGATGGCCTTCCGGGTTCGTATGATGATCTATCCATATCCCATGTCCGGAACAAAACACTTCGCCTTTGAAGTTGTTGACCACAAAATGATTGCGCTCCCAGGCAAGAATCATTTGCACAGCAGCTTTTTTGGCGGAATCTAGCTGGCGTTCATTGACAATCGATGGGTTGTCGAAACTGGAGTGATATCCGAAAAATGGCCACATCAAACTGCCCTTATCCGGATACACTCGCGATAAGGATAACATTGGTACCCGTACGCCTGGTGAATTAAATTGCCGTTCATCATTATCGATGACCCGACGGTACTCACCTTCCAGTACGTATTCATCAAAACCGCGCAAGGCGCTCATCAGAGTTTTATCGGACTGACTTTCTTTCTGGAAACTATGCTGCAGCACGAGTGGCTGATCATTCCCCAACATTTCCAAAAACAAACCAGCATGCATGCCGGGTATCAATTCTTCATGATGACTTAAATATGCGACGGCCCCTATGGTCTCGGGAAGAATTAAAAACCGATAAGTATAGTAAGGCTTGGGCAGGGTCATGAGCTCTTTCATAACTTCCACCCCCACCACGACACCTGTCAGGTCATCATTGACCATGTACGGATGGCATAGATGTGCTGCAAGCATGAAAGTCTTTTCGCTTTGGCCCTGAATGATTACCTCTCCAACTTTTAATTCTCCGGGTTCAAATTTCGTGTGAATCACGACTCTGTATTGTTCGTCCGCTAGAGTATTTTTGATGGTCCCAGGCAAACACAGACCCCAGTCCCTGTCATAGTATTTGAAGACAAAAGGAATTGCATCAGGAATACTCTTGTGCGTATACAAATGAGACATCAGTTCTTCCCGATCGACGATACCTTCAAACGGGAGCGAATAAGAAACGATATGCAGCGGATGGTCCCTGGCATCAATAATCCGCCTGCCATCCATGGTTTCAAGGTACGCCTCCTGCCAGCTCCACTTTTCCGGAACGGTCCAGGTCCAGCAAGGTTCACCGGTTGGGTATCGATGGATCGTCATGGGTATTTCCTGCGAAAGCAGAGCCAAAGCCTCATCGTAACCATCCGAAACAATATTTCGCTCATACTTCCATAGCAAGTCAATTAACCGCATCATGCCTGACATATGTTCACCTTGTTTAATTGTTAATCAGAGATGATTCCGCACTACTGTTTATCACACAAACATCACTATCAGCCTTGCCATAATTTTTTCACTGTACAAAATTATCTCGGGAAGCCTTTTTTCGTTCATGCTCATCATCTTAATTCCTGAGTCACCAAAAACACTTTTCGTTCCATATGAATGTTCCAATTGTAATCCATTGGGGATAAAGAATTGAAATGCGTGCTCCAAATAGAAATGACCTGCCAAGGTGTAAAAGCTCTCCAACTCTCACGCATTTCGCGTTTAAGAATGCACAGCAATTGGGGAAGATATCTCTAGAGACTCTTGCTTGCCGATCAGGCGTTCTATGCGAGGCAGCATCCTGCCTGACAGGATGATAATCGAAATCCACTGCAGAAATTCCAGCGTGAATAATATTTAAATGAAATGTACTATTGTAGATTTAATGTCAAAGGGGAGACGCGAAATCGGGTCGTAAAGAAGTAAGCCGTAATGAATCAAAACCATTATCACACACACCTGTGACGTGTAAAACATCCACGCAGAACCACATCGGCGGCAAGTTTTTCTTTTATGATATACTTTTCAAATCAATTATTCTGAGGATCGGAACATGCCTAAAGAAAAAAGGGCTCATTCTTCCGTTGGGCCAATCTGGCAGGAGATATATGAGCGTGGCAGTGCGCTCAATCGTTATCCATTTGATCAGGTCGTTTCATTTATTTACAGGAATTACCCGCGAAATAAGCCTAAAGAGTGTACGAAGATCCTGGAAATCGGGTGTGGGGCTGGAAACAACCTCTGGTTTGCTGCGCGGGAAGGTTTCTCTGTGACAGGCGTTGATGGAAGTCCCAGTGCGATTGACTATGCAAGACAACGATTCAAAGACGAAAACTTAACTGCTGATCTGCGGGTGTTGGATTTTTCCACCTTACCCTTTGATGACTCTTCGTTTGATTTTGTTATTGACCGGGCTGCATTGACTTGCTCCAGTACGGAAGAAGCGAGTAAAACGATATCGGAGATTCATCGGGTGCTGGTTCCGCGCGGACTGTTTTTTTTCAACCCGTACAGTGATCACCACAGCAGTTTTACTTCCGGTACACCAGGTCCAGGAGATATCACCACAAACATCACCGGTGGGACCCTGACAGGGATCGGTCCGATCCGATTTTATGGAAAAAGGGATATTCTCAACTTTTTCAGGTCGGGATGGGTCGTTCGAAGTTTGCGGCACGTGATATTCATGGAGGAGCTTTCTCCCGCTTATTCATGTCACGCGGAGTGGATCCTCATTGCCGAGAAAAATGACGATGAAAATCGTCATTGAGATATCTTAACTAAGCTGCTGTACCCTTTTTCAACAAACCGTAAGGATTATCCTTCACGATTTGCTCTCCGGTCTCAACGAAATCGACGAACCGGCAAGTTGCGATTTCTCCATAATTGATTTTTCGAGAAATCCACCCCCCTGCTTGGATCAATTTTTCTCGTATCGGCGCTGCATCAACAATCGGGTTCATCACCATATCTCTCACGTACATGCGAAAGGTCTTCTGCTCAGGTTCCTTTCCGGCAAGCTTCACCAGTCCGGAAAAGGACTTCCAATACCGATAGGGAACTTCCATCCGTTGTTCGATGAGATGGACCATGGTGGTGTATTTTACGTCTGCTCCTAACAACAGAAGCTTAAAATCCAGTTCGAGCATGCGATCAAACGCGGATCCTGTTTCAAAAGCGGTGTCTGTTTCCCTGCTGCACAAGTCCTGTGCATAGCGTCCGACCGCACAGATGGATTGCATAGGGTGCGAAGAGCGCAGAACTCCAGGCTGCTGCCTCACGTACTCCGGGAAAGCTCCCATTTCTTCAGTGGGTGTATTGATCTGATCGAATGACTCCCCCTTTGCAAATCCAAAATTGAAAGTCGGTACAACAAGCGTGCCTTGTTTCGAATCAATTTGCAGGGTATCACAGATAGTATCGTAATACATTCCCAGACCCCCGTCAGGAATTCCAAGGAACTGTAATGCGGAGTGAACCATGACCCCATCACCGGGCTTGATCCCCAATTCCAGTAAGATGCTTTTTAACTTGAATCGGTCCAGATGAAACATGCTCTTTATCCAAAAATCCTTCGTAGTGATTCAGGCCACGCGGCCTGATTAAATCCATACTGAGCAAGAAAAGCGTATGCCAATCGTTCTAATCCGAATGCGACGCAACCTGTATGCACCGGGCTGCCATCAGCCAGGTGAATACCCAGATTTCTGCCAAAAAAATCCTGGTGGTAGTTGTATGAGCCTACCGCCAGGGTGCTACCTTTAAAAGGTAAACTCGCGCGAATTTCGTATTTGAGCTGAAACGCATTTTGGAAGGCCGCTTGTTTAAATTCGCCAATAAAGAAAGGATCGTTGGCACTTTCAACTATATATTGAAGTCCGAAGTCCTCCAGGCGTTTCTCCATTTTTTTCATCGCACTTTGACGATTTTCCAGGACATAATCCTTGGTGCCCACAAAAATGATCTCACGCATTGTGAAGTTCCACAACCTTTCCAATGAAACGAGGTTGCTTGATTCGTATCGGAAGCAGTTCCCGACAGCCGTGGCTGCCAGATGATCGTCCGGAAGCTGCTTGCCTGCCAAAGCAAAATATAGATGGTAGCATACTGCGGGCGAGAGCATGGTCGCAAATTTTGAAAAGGAACCCATGGGGATGTCTATGCCTTCCCCATCGCAGTGAGCTTTTATTGAAAAATCCTGAATGACATCCAAATCTGAGCGCAGATGAGTAGCAAATGATAACGCGTGCGGAAAAGCTTTGAAATAATTGACTTTTTCGAGATATCTCGCCGGGATTAATGTCGGAAATCTGTAGGGAACCGCATCATAGTCCCCGGCAAGCTCAATAAACGATCTTTCAAAAAAATCCATCAAGCCTGCCAGGATCGGACCAAGAATGTATATTCCCTTGTCTTCCTGAAAAACCTCTCCGCGTTGAATCAATTCCTCCATGGGATCCTGAGTAAATGGCACTACTCTATCCATATGGTCCTCCAAAGTTTTCGTTCTCGGTTTGAAGGCATCTTTGACCAGCTGGCGTATCATGCTTTGGACTTTCTTTACAATAAGCTTCTGTTCCTGGTCTGATAATTCGTTTTCTGAACTGAGGCTTATCGCATCCCCCTCTGGATTGATTTCACCCGAGCGTATCCTTTCATCGATATATGCCAGTTTGGATCGTATCTCATTAATCAAATATGCTGGAATCGCAACATCCGGTTTGAGTACCAATCGAAATTCATTCATTTTTTCTACCTTCCAAATAATTGATAATGGCGCGGACGCTGGTCAGTTCCGCGATCAGATCCGCATCAATGTCCAGGTGAAATTCTTCTTCCAATGCCGCTATGATTGACATATGCCCCAGGCTGTCCCATTGGGGAATATCGCCGAATTCAAGAGATTCGACGATTGCAATCCCTGGAACACCTAACTGGTCAGCAAGTATTTCGTTTATTTTATGTTTCACTGCGCTTTTTTCTTCCATATTTCCTTTCATCAAGTAAACCATTAACTCTCATGATATCCCCAATTTTTTCGATCTCTTCAGGCATTTCAAATGGTTTATCATCCAATATTCCTTCCGCAATGATCCGTAAGACCCGATCTTCCGTGTCTGTCATCGTGAAATGATCTGATTTCCTGAAATGTACAAAGCCATGCTGTTGTTTGTCTGGAAAGATGTACCGATCCAGCAACAAGCTGGTTCTGAAAAATTGGTAATAAAAAAACCGCCGCGCATTCATCCCATGCATTTCCGACTGCTCGATTTTTGGACTCGAAAGCATCACGTGCAGCATTTTTTCGTATTCCAGGGAACCGGGGGGAAAATGCACGATCGGCATCTGCGTGAACCTGGATCTTCCGGCTGCAAGCACGGACTTCCCCAATATAGCTGCCTCCAGTCCGATTGTGGAGTTGTAGATCATGATGAATTTCGATCGCTGGATCAGCTCGTAAGAGCTGATGCTCTCTGCAGATTGAATAAAAACAACATTCGGCCACTCTGCGATCTTGTTTTTTGCGACCCATTGAGCCACACTTTCCCTGCTCTCCTTACCCGTCCTGCATTCGTCCGGGTGAGCCCGGATTACAAAGCATATTTCAGGATACTCCTTGAACACAGGGATGAGCGAGTCCAGCCAATCAAACATCGTATCGAAAATCGTGTTGGCATGAACCTGGCTTGTGTCAAAAACGACATTGGTGAATATTGGTACGACAGCCTTAAACTGCAGGATCTTCTCGCTGAGAGACTGATCCATCTGCCGCATATTCGGCCAGAAGCGGATTCCAGCCATTGTGAAATTGCCTTTGAAGCGCTGACTCAGATACTGATCCAATTTGCTGTTTTGCACAATGTTGAGCTGAAAATCGTCAGGGATGTTGATCGGATAAGCTGTGGCTTCACCGCTGGAGAAAAATGCTGACAGCGGACGCACGGCAACTTCGTGGGTCACCACGCGGATTCCCTTTTTTTTCGCAATATACTTTACCGTGGCTTCAGGGAAGGTTTGACCGTTAAAAACCACCACGCTCCTGGGCTTGACGCCGTCTACAATTGCCAGGAACTGGCTGGCGATGCTCCAGGCGGAAAGAATGAACTCGCGCAACAAGAAGCGGACATCAGGCGTGTCATCGAGATGATGGGCGCGCATCGCCCAGCGCAAAGAGGGAAGCGTCAGTTTACCCAGAGGCAAGTCCTGATACTCACATTCCTCTAGCTCAGCCAGAGATTTTTTCTCAATCATACGAGCAAGAAATTGATCCTGATAATAATGATAATTCCTGATACAGCCCTTTTCATACATCCGTCTGGATTGCCTGTAGCAAATGCCGCACGGAGGGCTCTGGAAAGGCTGCTGCCACTGCGTTCCCAGCATACAGCGGCTCATTCCGGCACTGCATACAAAATGGATCACCGGTACTCCGCGCGCGCGAACCGCCAGGGCGGAGAGAACCGTAAAGGCAGCATTCTGGCTCAATCCTTCCAGCCTGCTTGAGCTGTTCATAAAAATGACCGGGGATTGTTCAGTCAGTGGAAACTCTTTTTTGATTTGGTTCCAATAATTCTCGATGATCGACCCGTCTCTTAAATAATTCGATTCTCTTTGGATCTTATTGATTATTCTATGGAGAATTGATACTGCTTTATTCATTGCCTGTTTATCTGTTCGCGGCTTCTTTTCCTGCAGCAGCCGCCTCACCCTGATCGGCGTTTTTATCTCTGACTTTTTCCATTTGAATGCCAACTATCTTTTTACCTGTATCCTGAGCATTGGTATCCAGTCTGGTCAACTGAAAAGCAGTGTTTTGAATTACCCGTGCGGGACTTCGCGGTTTTCCATGAAATAGCGCACTCTCTAATAATTCGTGCTCAGATGGTAGACATTCCTTCCTGAAAAGATGAATCCTTAAAACCGCGTGGTACCATTAACCATCACTGACCCTTCGGAGCTTCTTCAACGACTGGCGTTCGGATTCATAGACTTTTTTTATCCCGTCACCCAATGACTGTTCCACTGTGCGGATGTACTTGACAAGTCTCTCAAATCCGCCCGGTTCAACCGACGCCGCCTGGTCGCTGCCCCACATGGCTCTGTCCAGCGTGATGTGCCTCTCGACCATGCAGGCTCCCATTGCAACGGATACAACCGACGGGATCAATCCAACCTCATGACCTGAATACCCGATTGGGCAGGTAAACGTGTTATGCAGAGTCGTGATCATGCGAACATTCAACTCGGAATAGTCGCATGGATACGTGGATGTCGCGTGAGTAACCAGGAGATCGTTTTGTCCAATGAGTTCCACAGCTTTTATAATCTGGTCCATGGTGGACATGCCTGTCGAAAGGATTATCGGGCGATTCTTAGAGCGGATATGCCGCAGCAGGGCATGATCGGTCAGCGAGGCGGAAGGTACTTTCAGGGCGATGGGCTGATAGGTTTCCAGAAAATCAACGGAGGATTCGTCCCAGACAGACGCGAACCAATCGATCCTGATCGATTTGCAAAAGCGGTTTATTTCATCATATTCCTCGCGCCCAAACTCAACCTTTTGTCGGTAATCCATGTAGGTAATATATCCCCAGGGCGTTTCGCGCATATGTCCGCGCTGTTCAGCAGGCACGCATAGTTCGGGCGTCCTTTTCTGGAATTTCACGGCATCGACCCCCGCGTGCTTGGCGGCTTCGATCATTTTCTTCGCATTATCAATATCGCCATTGTGATTGACGCCAATCTCAGCGACGATATACGTGGGATGACCCTCCCCAACCCAGCGTTTTCCAATTTTGATCTCTCTGGTCATAATCTCTCCAAGTTCCTAGTCTGCCAAAAAACTGCCGATCAGTTTCATGTCGCATTGTTCAGAGCATTTGATGCCTGGTTTCAAGTCAAAATGCGCCAGCCTGAATTGATGATACTTTTCGCCATTCCAGATCGCCTGCAACGGGTCGATTTTTGCGTCGCCCAGGATGATTTCATTATTAAAATCTTCCACGCATTCTACTGCTTCGCCGTTGGACTTGATGGTCATGGATGACCACGGAAACTGGCAAAACTCAAGCCAGTGAATGGATGCGGTCGTGTTCTGATTGTCCTCGTACCACATCTGGTCCTGGCTTTTTAAGTAAATGTAAACATCCAGACCCTTGAATTTTTCCTTGAGCAGCTCATATTCATCCTGCTGCCAGGGTTTGTTCAGGTTCAGCATGGTGATCACGATGGTTGTTTGATAATTTTCTTTCGCTTTCAAGTCCAAAAGATGCAAGATTTTGGCATAGCTCTCAGAAAAGTTGGAGGCCTGCCCTCGAACCTGTTTATGCCTGAGATCGTCCACGCTTTCAATGGAATACTTGATGTAACCCAGCCCATTGGCGAATGTCTCTTTGGTTCTCTCCATATCAATGTTGGCTGGGTTACAGCTGAAGTAGCTGATCAACCCTTTTTTTGTCATCATCCCGACTTCCGAGGGTATGTTTTTATCCAGTAAAGGGTCTCCATATCCGTGCAGGACAATAACCTTCGGGATGACATGCAAAAAGAAATGATTTTCGCTCATATCATCCTTGGAGACACGATACTTCTCTTCAACAAACCTCTGCCATACTTCCCACTCCTCGGATGACCAAGGGCGAAGTTGATCGATGATTTTTTGGAACTGTTCCACTTTCATCGTCTCGATTGGCCGGGTCATCATGGTGGTTCGAGGGCACATCTCGCAGCGCATGTTGCACGCGTTGGTCGTCTCGATGTTGTACACCACAGGTTCAGGACTGCGGAATGACTCGAAACTATTCCAAAGGTGCTGGCGTTGGAATTTTTCTCCCGCCATGATCCTCTGCTTCAGATCAAATATCTTCATGTAAAAATGAATGTCTAGCATCAGGTTCTCCTGTCCATTTTCATTAACAAGCCAGTAATTATACCTTTTGGATTAATCACGTTCTAAATGTTTCCGCACAAGGTCACACAGCTCGCGCACGGCTCCGTGCCCGCCATTTTTCTTCAAGGTCAGATCAGCGCTTCTTAAAACTTCCGGTTGGCTGTCCGCGGGAGCAATCCCGCACCCCACCAGCGGAAAACACGGCAGATCATTCACGTCATTGCCCAGAAAGATCGTCCTTGATAAATCGATCTCTCCTCGGGCCTGCATGGACCGCAGTACTTCGGCTTTATCCAGTTCACCTTGCAGGACGGGAATGCCCAGTTTTTTACAACGGGCGGACACAACAGGATTTGTCTCCCGCGACAGAACCATGATTTTGATCGGAGTGGTTTTTCGCAGATCTGACAAGCCCAGGCTGTCGCTGCGGTTGGAAGCCACCCATTCATGTCCACTTTCATCCGTCCAGACCCTGTTGTCGGTCAGCACACCGTCAAAGTCAAAGATGATCGCTTGAATGTCCTTCGGCAGCGCCCGGCGCTGGCTGGCAGGATCGACCATGTCCAAACCCGCGTTGAACACCAGCCATTCTGCCTGGTGCCAATCCAGCATCGAATCGATATCAACCGTGAATATGGGATCGATCAAAATGGGTAGGATCATGTCGCCGCTCATTGAGCGTTTGACCATGATGGTTTGGTACCTGATCGCATCAATATGACCAGTTTGCCAGTACACATCTGGCAGGTTTTGCCTGGGCGCGTTGTACGCTTCAGGTATCCCATCACAATCCAGTAATGGTTTCATATGCTTGCTTGCCTGATCAATTGTCCACATCTTGTACGGATTCTGACCGGCAGCAACCACTCCCCTGACGCTGTCCGCCTGAGGATGCTCCAGAAGCCTTTGTATCGCTTCATCGACGCAGCCGCGCGGGCGGATGGGTGAAGTGGGCCGCAGCTGCACAATGACATCGGGGGTGAATTTCTGCTCCCTCTTCAACCAATCCAGCGCGTGCCTGAAAACCGGCAGGTCAGTCGTGGAGTCCCCGGAAATCTCATCCGGCCTGAGGAAGGGGGTTTCCGCGCCAAAGTCGCGGGCAACGGCCGCGATCTCCTCATCATCTGTCGAAACAATAACCCTTGTGACCAGTTGTGATTCGAGCGCCGCCTTGATGCTGTAAGAAATCAGGGGATAGCCTGCAAAAGAGCGGATATTCTTCCCGGGAATGCCCTTCGAACCACCCCTGGCGGGGATCAACGCCAGAATTTCAGTTTTTTCTACCATGCCGTCCAACCTCCATCCACGATCAAATTAGCGCCGGTCATATAGGATGACGCGTCCGATGCCAGGAACAACAGGGCTGCGTTCATCTCGTCTTTCTCAGCCATCCTACCAAGAATCGTTTTGGTAGAGTAATTCTGGACAAATCCAGCATCATGCTGGTTGTACACTCCCCCGGGAGTAAGCGCGTTCACCCTGATATTCTTCCCCGCGTAATACGCTGCCAGATACTTCGTTAATCCAAGCACTCCGGCTTTGGTCACCGAGTAAGAGACTGGTTTTATCCCGGCCGGTGAACCAACCAGCTGGTATATGCGCTGATCAGGACCCACCAGGCCATACGTGGAACTGATGAAGACCATCACGCCGCGGTTCTGGTCGAGCATCACCTTACTGCAAGCCTGCGCGCTGAGAAAGATTCCGGTAAGGTTTACCTCAAGACTCTGCTGCCACAAGGAAAGTGGATGCTCCTCAAATGAGTCCATGAATTTCTCTTCATGACCAGGTTCAAACTTCGGATCCAGCGCCGCGCTGCACACCAGAATGTCAATCCTTCCAAATTTCTCGACCACCCTATCAACAAGGGATTGTACGGAATTCTGATCTGTCACATCAACCCAGTCAGGATGCGCTTCCAGTTTTCCAACGGAAATGTCATTGGCGACCAGTTCTGCATGGTTTCGATTCGAGTCAGCGACGATGACCCGGGCACCTGCCTGAGCAAGGGTTCTGCAGAATTCACTGCCGAGCAATCCAGCTCCGCCTGTCACGATGGCAACCTGCCCTGGTATTGAGAATTTATCCATAACGTTTGTCATTGATTGTCATGCCCTTCAAAAGAAACTGCCGATTTCCTTTTTGCAGATTCGTGAATCGCCAGACACAGTTTGAGATTGTAAATTCCATCATCCAGAGAGCACCTTGGCTCTTCAGCGCGCGCAACCACATTCATAAAATGCTGCATTTCTTGAACGAACAAATGATTCCGCTCAAAACCAGCCGGTGCCAGGATGGATTCCCAGTGCTCGGTCTTTGCGCGAAACAGCCGCGCGGCTCCCGTCGCGTATCGCCACTCGATAGCGCCCTCGGTTCCAATGATGTCCAAGCGGTGCTCGGCCGGCTGGCGGAAGTAATCCAGATGCACATTGGCACACGCACCACCCCGAAAGCGCATGCCTATCTCCGCGCAGTCTTCAACATTTAATTCAAGATCGCTCAGTTTCGCGGTTGTCGCGGTGACTTCCTCTACATCGCCAAGTATCCAGTGGAGATAATCAAGAGGATGAGATAATGTCAGCACCGCGCCCCCGCCAAGATCCGCTCGCGCGCTGTAGGATTTTCGGTAATCTTCCCACGGGTGCCAGCTGGGTAAATACTCCCCCCACTCGCACCTGGCAGAAAGTGGCCTGCCAATTGCCCCTTCACATATCCACCGCTGAACCTGCTGGATCCCGGGATGAAACCTGAATTGAAAACCGACCAATGTCTTGATTTTTTTCTCGCGCGCAATCTCTTCCAGCTCTTGGATCCCCGCGAGCCGATCGGATATCGGCTTTTCGATCAGAAGTGAACATCCTGCGCGCGCAGCGGGTATGGCTACATCCAGGTGCCTGGCAGTCGGATTGGAAATGATGACCGCATCAGGACGCTCAGCCAGGGCCGCGTCAAGATCCGTCTCGCTCCGGACTCCCGGGAAGTTCTCTTCAGCCATCGCGCCAAAATGAGTGCGGTAAACGATGACCTCCTTGCATCCAAGATCAATCAGGTTGCGCAAGTGCCTTCTTCCGATGGAACCCAAACCGGCTATTAAAACCTTCATCATTTTCTGGTCTTTTTCCTTCCGATCCGTTCTCGCTGCCAGGAAATGCCTTCTCGAAGAGAGGCTGCAGGAGAGCCTCCTATCAGCGTGTTTTTTGGAAAGGACTTCGTGACAAGCGACCTGGCTGCTATGACGCAGTCATCACCGATGCTTACGCCCTTTAAGACCATGACATCCGATGCGACCCATACATGCTTACCAATCGCAATGTCCTTCGCATAATTGATCCTTTCACCGCTTTGTAAATCGATAACGGAATGAGAATCTCCGCATCGGATGTCAATCCCATGCGCGAACATGCAATCCGCACCAATTGTTACTTTCGAACCGGTTTCCGTAATGCCGAACTCTGCATCAACGATGGTTGTGTGATCTCCGATTTCAAAAAAACAATGATCATCTTCGATCCAGATGACTCCTTTGCGCAAGCTGCAGCTTTCACCAAACCTCACCGTGTGCTGGCTGCCTCTGATTCGTAAGTACAGGTTGCTCAGCTGGCATTTCTTCGCGATGTGGACAACATTATCGTCACCGATAATGTCTATCGTCGTATTTAACAGTAAAGCGCTTTGTGCGGAAATATGGTTCCCTTTGCCGACAATAGATTTCCTGTTTTTACCAATCAGGTTATAGGCTCTCGAAAAGCCTCCGCCTTTAACATCGTGATCGTCACACTTCACCCATTGATTCTTCAAGAAATTTCGAATTCGATCGATCACCATCAATCTCCAATCCTTACTTCACCTGATTCAGCATCCTGAATAGTTTGTCATAGAGAGCCCAAAGAAGCCTGCCCATCCCGGGTATCTTCAGCAGCCAGTGCTTTTTTTTGACGACAGCTGTTGTGTGAATATCTATATTGAGAACCTTTAACTCATCCATCACCTGACTCGATATCGCGTTGCCAATATGCCTGCAAAATCGTCCGGTTGTGGATAAACGAAGATATCCCATCTGGTCCACGCGCTCTTCCAGGGGAACAAGCGAATCCATCAAGTTCCTGCTCCAATCAACCGGCAGGGCTTTTAAAATGACATCCTTGGGGGCGACGAACTGAAAATGATTCGCCGAAGCGATCGCCTCCACACCGTCTTTTATGATGACAACATCAAATTTTTGCCTGGTGGATTCCAGATACTCCTCAGGGTCTCTGCCTGTAGAAATGCACCAATCCCTTTCCCAATCATCGGGGATCCTCCTTGCCTTCTCGAGGCGAATGCCGTTGGTTGGATTCTCCATGATTTTCTTTATGGTCTGGTTGGCATGATCCGCCCCATTTCTGACCGGAACGCCGCTCACCATACCAACATTTGGGAAAGCATCCAGCACCTTGATCTGCTCTTCCAGCCAATCCGGATAGAAAACGATGTCATCGTCGCAGTAGGCAACAAGTTTTCCCGGTGCGGCAGAAAAAATCATTTTATAACCGCCAATCACCCCAAGATTCTGTTCTGAGATGATCAGGTAATCAATGGAACCCTTGTCCTGCATTTCCCTGAGTTGATCAACGATTTCCTTGCAACAGCCATTTGACAGCACCAGTAAGTCAAAAGGTACTTTCGTGTGAGCCTGTATACTTGCGATGCACAATCGAAAAATCTCAAAGCGGTTCTTAAAATATCCTTGCTGGTCCGGGATATACACCATGACCGCCACAGTGACCTGATGTGGCGTGTATAACATCGTCTTTTTCCTGGCTGGATTTGTCCCGATTCGAGGCATATCTTTTCAATCCTGTCCGGTTTTCCCGGATTTCAATCCCAACTTTACAAATAGTTTTACCATCCAGACTTTAAAATCCTGCCATGCCTTCTTCGGCCGGGTAAGGGTGTATGTAAACCTGTACAGAAAATCGCTGTGCAGATGCACCAATGGACATATTTCAAGTTCGCGCCAAAATTTTCTCCAGGTCGTTTTCGCCCTGGATATCTTGCGCTGTTCATCCATGATCCAGTTCGAATCATTAACATAGAACAAGTGATATTTTCCTCCCGCCAGGCGGATGTTTTCCTGAGTTTCCGGTAAGCGGTACGGCGGTTTTCCCCCCGGCAGATGTGAATAATCGTGGTTCTCATGCCCGACAACGACGGCCCTGGTGAAATCGACTGTCTTCCATCCTTCCCGCCTCGCCTTGTAGATCATCCAGTTATCCCATCCTGATCTGCCGATGGCAAAATCAGGCATATCCGTGTAACAATCGCGTGGGAAGATAAAGAAATCCGAACCAACCACGCCCAGTGGTTTTCCTTCCGATAAGATCCTTTCCTTCAGCCTGTCCTGCCATCCTGCGGAAAAAACCAAAGGTTGCGTGATATCGACATCCAGTCTTTGCCCGCACATCAGGAACTTGCCCCCGTAAGTGTGCATGGCCCTTGCCGCTTCCAGGTAATCAGGCAGGATCAGGTTATCGGCATTGATCACCGATAGCAACGGGCTTTTATTAGCCGATCGCGCCAGCTCGAAGATTGAGCTGACCAGGGGCGTGCCCTGGGGAGTGGTGCGAACGTTCGTAAAGCACTTGACGCCAAGCTCCTTCGCGGTTTGTTCGATGCCGTCTTCGTACCCGACCAGGACAAACTCGACCTCGGGCCCCAGGTTCTTGCATGTCAGAATGCAGTTACGCTGGATGGTATCGATGTGTTCGTTCTTCCCGAAGGGTTTCGGCGCGGCGAATATTGTCAGTAAGGGTTCCAAATCACTCTCCTTAAATCAATTGAGGTTTTCTCTACTTTCTCAGGCTTTGTTCTACCTGTTTTTCGATCCACAGGTACGTTGGCCGGAGTCCTTCCTCCAGGCTGATCTCAGGTTCCCACCCAAGTGTTTTCCGGAGCAGGCTGTTGTCCGAATTGCGGCCCCGCACGCCCTGGGGTCCTGGCACGTGCACTTTCTCGACCTTCCATTCAGCAATGTCCATGATCATATCAGCCAATTCGTTGATCGTGACCATGCGGTCCTGCCCAAGGTTCAAAGGATCGTGAAAATCCGAGCGCATCAGCTTGTAAATGCCCTTCACGCAATCATCGATGTAACAAAAAGACCGCGTCTGCTCCCCGTCTCCCCATATTTCTATTGATTTCTCCTTGTTCAGCTTGGCAAACGCGATCTTGCGGCTGAGCGCGGCAGGAGCTTTCTCGCGCCCACCCTCCCATGTACCAAGGGGACCGAAGATGTTGTGGAAGCGGACAATTCGCGTCTCGAAGTCGTACTGCTCCCGATAATATTTGCATAAGAACTCTGTGAACAGCTTTTCCCAGCCGTAAGCGTCCTGCGGTTGGGCTGGCAGGGCATCATCCTCCTTCAGCGGGACCACGTCCGTGACCATCTGTTTGTACTCCGGGTAGACGCACGCGGAACTGGTATAGAAATATCTTCTGATGCCGTTGATGCGCCCCGCTTCGATCATGTGTGTGTTGATCAGACTGTTGTTGTGCAGGATCTCGGCGTGGTATTTAGAGATAAAACCCATACCGCCCATATCCGCGGCTAACGAATACACCTCGTCGATGCCCCGGGTCGCCTGCAAGCAATTGCTCCAGCGGCGCAGATCCAGGATTTCAAACTCATCCGCGGTGGTTGTTTCAAATTCCGGATTTTTCAGGTCCACCCCGCGAACCCAGTACCCGTGGGTCTGCAGATACTTCGTCAAGTGATGTCCAATAAAACCACCCGCTCCCGTAACCAGTACTTTTGTTTTTTCAGCCATTTATATGCTCCTTGTTGTTTATTTGTTTCGATGATCCACATCAAGATATGTCTTGTGCTTGATATTTTGATTGACCCTGAATCGGTGCTTATTTTTCATATAATAATCCAGCACTTCCAGCCAGGAATAATCCTGTTTTCCATCAAATTGCCGGATGATCTGCCGCACGACCTCCAGATCCGCCGGAGTGTCCACTGTCCAGCGGATCTCCCCGAGGTCTTTCTCATGGTCCAGGATGAAGACATGAAACCTTCCGGGGACTTCGTACAGGAAAGGTAATACATGTTCACGCTCGTGCTTTTCCGTTGCATTCCGCCAGGCGGTTTCAAGGGCGGTAAAAGTGACCACTTCAACATCCAAGCCGATCGGAAACGTCCGCGAGAAAGGCGGAGGCAATCGGTTGGAACAAAAATCTGCCTGATGAGCTTCCCTGGCCCTGATGGTTTCGTCGATCAATCGCGGATCCACCAAAGGGCAATCCCCCGTGATCCTGACGACCACTTCTGCCTGATAACAAATCGCTGCCTGATAGAATCGATCCAGAACATCCTGAGTAGATCCCCGGTAGCAGGCGATGGAAAGGTTGCTGCATAACTCCTCGATCCTGTCATCGCTGGCATCCTGCGTCGTGGCCACAACCACTTCATCCACGAGGCTGGCAAGACGAACCCTGTCAACGACGTACTGGAGCATGGGTTTGCCGCCAACCTCCATCAGCACCTTGCCTGGCAGGCGGCTTGAGTCCACCCGCCCCTGAACGATGGCCACGACTCGTTTATTGCTGATCATGAGGATTTCGACCCGGCATGCTTGACAGCTTTTCCATACGCCTCCATGATTCCCGCTGAATTTCTGCTCCAATCAGCGCTAGCCTGCGCCATGCGGTGGTTTTCGCTTTGCATCTGCATCAGCCGCGTTTCATCGCAGTTCGCCATCGCGATCATCTTTTCTGCCAGGTCAGGGGCGCTGTTGTCTTTGAATAAGAACCCCTGCCTTCCATCTTCAATCCATTCGGCGTTTCCGGCAATATTCGAAACGATAACAGGTTTTGCGCACGCCATGGCCTCCAACAGGGAGACGGATGAACCGTCGCAATGAGAAGCGCTGACAAAACAATCCGCGTTTCGATAATATGAAGGCAGTTCCTGCTGACTGATTCTACCGGGAAGGTGCACAAAACCATGCAAAGAGTTTTTTTCGATGTACCTTTTCATCTTTTTTTCTTCTGAACCTGTCCCGGCAAGGATCAGGCGCAAGGCGGGGAAGCTCTTCAATGCTCTGTGAAACGCTTTCAAGAGAACATCAACACCATAGATTGGTTCCCAGGAGCGGTTGCTGAAGAGAACAAACTCATTCTGCCAGTTCAGGCTCATTCGAATGCTTCGATCCAGCGCGGGAGAAAACAGTTCCAAATCCACTCCCCAGGGAAAAAGAACGATACGGTCTTCTGAAAAACCGAGTTTCAGCGCGGCATGCTTCACAGCCTGGCAATCAGCGATCAAGACATCCGATCTTTTTAATGTGTACGCGATCAGGTTTTTATCGAACCAGCTTTTGCTGGCATACCAGAGCAGGTCTGATCCCCAGGACATGCTGACGAGCGGATGCAGTTCAGCGCAGGCAGCCATGTAACCTGAAAGATTGAGCGGCCCGGCGTGCACGACATCCGGCTCGTGCTCCCGCCAGATCCTTCGCAAAGCCTGCACATAGGAGTTCGCCAATTGGAAGCGGTACGGTAAATTTGTTCCCAACCAGTCGATATCCTTCACCCCGGGCGGCAATTCCGTCAGCCCTGCAAGCCCTTCCAGGCGCAGCAGCAGAACCTGGTACCCGTGGTCTGACAGAGCTCTGACAAACCGGGCATCGTGCACAGAATAGTCCCGCGTGAAGTAAAGGATTTTCACTTTCCCAGGTCCGTCCAGTACAGTTCCCTGCCGAAGGGAATCTCAGACAACGCCACGCAGCCGATCACCGCAGAAATCTCATCCGGTTGGATGGCTCCCGGTGAGGCCGGGCGCAGCGGTTCGATCATCGATCGGTCGATGATCTCGCCCTTTTTGATGTTGCGCGCGGCGCGCAGGCACCTGCGCTGGATGATCACCGTTTCCATCTCATTGCCTTCCACAATTTTATCCGGGCTGCCCAACGCCCTTTCCAACTGACGCGTTGCAGTCACCATGTCAGTCCAGGTCTGCGGATTCATGGCGAAGGCGTGATCCGGCCCTTCGCGGCTGTTATCATCCGTGAAATGCTTTTCGATCACCCTGGCGCCCAGCGCGATCGCGCCCAGCACGGTCGCGTGGCCCGGGGTGTGATCCGAAAGGCCAAGCACAAGATCAGGGAACATTTGCGCGTAGGTCTTCAAGACGTTCAGGTTGATGTATTTGAAGTTCTCCAGGCTTGCCGTGTAATTTGTGTTGCACTGCATCAGCACCAGCCTGGGATTGATAGCCGTGATAGCATGAACTGCCTTTTGAACTTCACCGATGTGCGACGCGCCGGTGGCAAGAAAGACGGGTTTCCCTTTTTTCGCGATGTACTCCAACGCTTCAATCCAATTTATTTCACCTGAGCCAATTTTATGCGCCGGAACGAAGGGATCGAGCATATCCACGGCCTCAAAATCGTACGGTGAGCTGAAATAATCGATGCCTGCCTCATCGCACACCTTTTTCAACTCGGGTGTCCATTCGAAGGGAACCGATGCCCCTTGATACACCTCGAACACGCTTTTTTTCCACTTCGCCTGATGGGATTGCTGCCCTCCCAGGGATTTGAACCCGTGATCGGAGACGATTTTCGCGGCCTGGAAGTTCTGGAACTTTGCCGCATCCGCTCCACATTCTTTCGCGAGACGAATCAACTCCTTCGCCCGTTCCAGGTCACCGTCGTGATTGGCAGCGATGTCAGCAATGAAATAAACCGGATGCTGTGAGCCTATGGTGGACTGATTGACTTTGATCTCCATGTTCACTCCTCACGTAAAAAGCTGTGTATGCGCTGTCTGTCACCGCACGCCCAGCTTTCATGAAACCGCTCTATTCCCTGGTCCTGGCCCGGTAATTTCCTGCCAAGCTGGCGCTCGATTTTCTCCACGTTCAGCGCCAGGTTTGGAGAACGGGCAGCGGACAGCCCTGCCTCATCCACAGAAACAGGAGCAATCAGGTTTTCGTCAAATCCGAATCTTTTGGCAATCTTCAGCGCGAACTCGTACTTGGATAGCGCTTCTCGTGAAACGGTGTGATACACGCCTTTAAGGCCTTTCTCCAGCATGTCCTTGAGGATAGCGGCCAGATCCATGACGTACAGCGAGGAAAAGTACACATCCGTAAAGCCTTTTACCTTGCGTCGGGCGGACAGCTCCCGGACAAACATCTCTGCCAGGCTGCGGTCTCCGCGCAGGCTCCACCCGTAGAAATTCACCCTGGCAATGATGGCGGAGGGGTTTGCTGCGGAGACCAGCTTCTCGCCCAGCAGTTTTGAACGGGCGTACACGTTGATCGGGACAGCGTCATCCTCCTCGCTGTAGGCACCCTTCTTTCCATCGAAGACAGCATCCGTGGAGATGTGAAGAAAAGGAATCTCCAACTTCCGGGCGACATCTGCCATTTCGCCCGGCACCTCGGCGTTGACGCGCAGAGCCCGTTCAGGCTGCTTTTCGCATTCATCGACGATTGCCATCGCCGCGGTGTGAATGATGGCGTCAGGTTTGATCCGGTCGACCTGCCGTGCGCTTTCATCCCGCTGCGCCAAGTCTGCGACGATCACATCGAAAGGCGTCGCTTTCAACTCGTTGCGGTGGATAATACCAGTGACCCTGTTCTCCTTTGATAACCAAAGGGAAAGGTTCAAGCCCAGCAGCCCGCTGGCACCTGTCACCAGGTAATGCGTCATTCGGTCATTTCCTTTCTCAGCTCCTCCTCCAACGGGGCGATGATCGCCTTAATCTGTTCAATGCTGAGCCAATCCGTGTTGGTGTTCGATTCGTAGCGGTATCCTTCTTCCGGGCGGGGGTGCTTTTTGATCCAATCCTGACCGAACCACAGCTCTTCAGAAGGAAGGACCACGAACATGTCGTCCAATTCAACCGTGCTGCGCGATTCATCTTCAGAGATGAGTACTTCGTGCAGCTTCTCTCCCGGCCGAATACCGATGACGTCGATTTTCGCGTCAGGAGCAATGGCTTTCGCCAGGTCCACGACCTTCATGCTCGGTATCTTGGGGACGAAAACCTCGCCGCCCTGCATTTGATCGATGCATCGAGCCACAAAATGCACGCCCTGATCCAGCGAGACCCAGAAGCGGGTCATGCGCGAATCAGTGATCGTGATGGTCCCGCTCTTACGCTGCTTCAAGAAGACCGGCACGACACTCCCCCGGCTGCCAACGACATTGCCGTAGCGCACGCAGCTGATGCGAGTGATCTTACTTCCCGCGTAGGCGTTGCTCTGGATCATCAGTTTTTCGGCGGCCAGCTTGGTCGCTCCGTACAGGTTGACCGGGTTGACAGCTTTGTCTGTGCTCAGTGCCAGCACTTTCTCGACACCACAATCCAACGCCGCGTCGACCACGTTGCTGCTGCCGATGATGTTGGTTTTGATCGCTTCCATCGGGTTGTACTCGCAGGCGGGAACCTGTTTAAGCGCCGCAGCGTGAACAACGATATCCACGCCTTCAAAAGCCCTTTTCAGCCGTTCCAGATCCCTGATATCACCAATGAAGTACCGCAGGGTTGGATCAGAGAAACCAGATACTCTCATTTCATGCTGCTTCAATTCATCGCGGCTGAATATGATAATCCTCTCGGGGTGATACTGCTTCAACATCAGTTCCACAAAGCGTTTACCAAATGATCCCGTGCCCCCGGTAATCAGTACTCGTTTATCGCTCCAGTTCATCTTATCTTCCTTTCATCTTGATCGCGCATCGTTTATATTAAGGCTTTTCCCAGTCGATCGGCTCGCCGATCAGGTAATTGAATGTACGCAGGTATTTTTGATTTCCTTTATTTTTCAATAGCTGCGAGATTGGTATTTTTAAATAATCCTCTCTCAGCGATGCCAGATGCCATGGAAAATGTAACGGGTATTCAAAGAAGAACAGGTAGGCGTATTTCCAGGCATTGTCGATCTGTTCTTTTGATAATTGAAAACTGCCCGGATCAGCACACATTTGGCCTAAAAACTTGAAGTAATTTACCCACGAATCCGGATCGTATGTGAAACCCTTGCCTCGATAATGAACCTTACCATTCACGACGACAGGTAATCCATGTAAAGCCATCTCCAGGCCAACGGTGGTTGTGTAGACCAGCCCCAGGGATGAGATCCGAATCAGATCATAGGTATTGATTTTATCCTGCATGCCGATGCAGGTGATATTTTCGGGGAGCTTGGGATACTCACTTTTGATAATATCCAGCATCGAAATGCCCTTGAGCAATACTTCTCCCGGATGAGCCCGGATGACCAGCTGGACTTCCGGTTTCCCTGTAAAATACTGAATGGTTCGCAGTACCCACTCGGACATCGATTTGCTGTAAACGTTTCTCTTGAGGGTCAGGCTGTCTCCCACAACATTGAGTGCCAAAAGGATGATCGGCCGTTCATCCAGGTTGAGCGTTTCTTTGATCGTGTGTGCATCTTGCGGAGGGATTCCGTCAAAGAACCTGATGAAATTTTTGATCGCCGCTCCTTTGTGCCGTTCCTCCATCAACCTTTGCACCTTTCTGATGTTCGCGGGGCTGATCGATGAATTCTGTCTGGCTGCCCAGAGATCATCCGTATCCTGCGACATGACCTCAGATCCTTGGGAAATCCAGACTTTGTTCTTTTGATCACCAAACTCGTAGGTGACAGTTTTAATCCCGAGCAATTTGCCAATGCGATAGGCAACCCCAAATTCCTGTATGGCACCGTTGGGTACGATCAGCACATCGGGAGGATTCTTTGACAATGTGCCGAAGAGTGCTTTTGCCGCATTTTCATTTCTTCTCAGCCGCAGCCTGTACAGATCACTATCTATGTTTACATCTTCTATCTGTGTCGTGTATTGAACATCGAAGTAGGATGTTTCTTCGACAATTTGTTTCACATCAGCGGGAAGCTTCATGCCACTTGTTTTATTTTGCAGCAGGCAGATCACATCGATGACATCGCACGCTTTGCGAAGGGTGCTTTTTGCGTACGCGTTTTGAGTGCGCAGGTCAAACCCCTTAATCGCAAATCTCCAGTCACCGTAAGGAAGGTAGGCTACGGTCACTTTATGCCCAAGTGCCGCTAAGACCATCCCCACAGTGATGGTGTGTTCGATCCAGTAATGAAGAGAAGCGAATAAAAAGATGCGCTTACCAGGTTCACTGGATTTTCGGGATTCCTTCACAAAAGCGCAAGCATCATCGATCACTTCGGGGAGGATTCGAAATTTAAATTTACTTTGCATGGGTCTGTTACGGTTTCTCAACAGGTAATACAATTCCGCCGTCAAGGGGAACACGTCGAGGATGTCCTTTAATTTGTCTTTGCTTGAGTTAGTCATAAATCATCCTGTGCTATTCTTGTTCAATGGTCCAAGTTAATTTTGGGCGAATGCTGCCGTGTCTCTGTTCTGCCCATTGTGAACCTGGCGCTCCCGTTCCTTCGACCGTAAAGGATATGGCCTGTTCATCCTGGAAAAAGCGTTTGACACGGAATGTGCTGGCGTTTATTCCAACAACATGCCTGCCTTCATTCAGTGTATCAGCGGGAATGACGCAGCGGCTGACGTACTGTCCCTTTTTCCGTTTCTTCATCCTCTCGAACATCAGCGGGTCATCCGTATCGAACGATGTAAAGATCAGCTCCCCGCGCATCGAATTGAGGTAGATCCCCACACGCAGGTCTTTCACATCGGTTTTGAGGAGGTATTCAATCTCAACGAACGCTTTTTCTGTTGAGCGCATCGAGTCAACCACATCGCCGCGTGAATTCAGAATCCGGATCGCCAGGGGCGTAAATGGATGTGCGTCAGCAGGAATTTCCTCCGGCCTCCAAATCCGCTGTCCCTCCTGCGAATACCCCTGCGACAGGTAGTAATCGACTGCCTTCTGAGACTCTTCTCTCATGACGAGCTGCCCCTTTTCCAGCACGATCGACTCTTCGGTCAGGCGCAGGATCGCGGACATGTTGTGGCTCACGAAAAGAACCGTGCGCCCCTCGTGCGCCACGGCGCTCATTTTTCCCAGGCATTTCCGCTGGAACTCGGCGTCCCCTACAGCCAGCACCTCATCCACGACAAGAATTTCCGGTTCCAGGTGCGCCGCAACCGCGAAAGCCAGGCGCAGGTACATGCCGCTGGAATAGCGTTTAACAGGCGTATCGATGAACTTTTCAACCTCGGCAAAAGCCACCATCTCGTCGAATTTTCTTTGAATTTCTGCCCGCTTCATGCCGAGAATCGCGCCGTTCAAATAAATATTCTCGCGTCCGGTCAGCTCGGGATGGAACCCTGTGCCGACCTCAAGCAGAGAGCCCACCCTGCCGTGGATGACCGCCCGGCCTTCGGTGGGTTCTGCCACCCTGGCCAGGAGCTTCAAAAGCGTGCTTTTACCGGCCCCGTTGCGGCCGATGACGCCCAGCACCTGGCCCTGCCTTACGTCAAAGGACACGTTCCTCAATGCCCAGATGGTTTCTTTCGCCCGCGTACCGGTTCTGAGGTGCCTGAAGGTGGATTTGAAGTTCTCAGCAATCGTTTCTCTGAGGGTCCGGTATTTGATTTCCGGACCACCGATCTTGTAGGCCTTGCCCAGGTTTTCCACCTGGATCGCATAATTGTTTTTCATGCTTACACCATGTCCGCAAATTGTCGTTCGGTCCTGCGAAAATAGAACATGCCCGTTATCAACAGTACCAGCGCGACCCCGATCGACACCCAGGTGAATACTCCCGGGGCAGCGCTGCCCAACAGCGACCAGCGGAAGCCGTCAATGACTCCCTTCATCGGATTGAGCGAGTACACGGGGAGCCATTTGGGGGGGATAAGAGCGGACGAGTACGTGATGGGGGTGATGAAGAACCAGAACTGCACCAGGAATTCCAGGAGGTAATTGACATCCCGGTACATGACATTGAGGGCAGACAGCCACAAGCCAATACCCAGCGCGCTGATGATGGTCAGCAGCAGGAAAGCCGGAACCGCCCACAGGGCGTTCCAAGTCGGAGCGTACCCGTAGAAAAGCATCATGATGATCAACACCACGAAGGCAATGACAAAATCCACCACGCCGCTCAAGACCGAAGCCAGTGGCAGGATCATCCGCGGGAAGTAGACCTTGGTGATCATGTGGCTGTTGTTCGTCAGCGAGCGGCTCGATTCCGAAAGCGCTTTGGAGAACAGCTGCCATGGCAGAAGGGCGGCAAAGTTAAACAGGGGATAGGGGATGCCCTCGGATGAAAGCTGCGCCAGTTGACCGAACAACAGGCTGAATACGATCATGAGCAGGATGGGACGCAGCACCGCCCACAATATGCCCAGGACGGTTTGTTTGTAGCGCACGATGATGTCTCTCCAGGTCATGAAAAGGATCAATTCGCGGTAACGCCACAGATCTTTGAGGTTGAGCGCGGTGGCACGCCTGGGTGGCTGGATGATGACCGGCGCGACGTCCGGCTTTTTTATCACACCTCGACCCGGATCAGCCTTTTTCATCCAGCACCTGAAAGATCGTGAGATTCAAACCAGTCGATGGTTTTCTTCAAGCCCTCTTCGAAATCCACCCGGGCGGTGAAACCGAACTCTTTCTTCGCCCTGCTGATATCCAGCACGCGGCGCGGCTGCCCGTTCGGTTTGCTGGTGTCCCAGGTCAATCTGCCCTGAAAGCCGGTCAGCCTGGCGATCAATTCGGCCAGGTCTTTGATGCTGATCTCAAAACCGGAGCCGATGTTGACCGGTTCGGATGAGTCGTAGCGCTGCGTTGCCAGGAGGATCCCCTCAGCGGCATCTTCCACGTACACGAATTCCCTGGTGGGGGAGCCATCCCCCCAGACGACGATTTCATCGCGATTGGCGTTCCGCGCTTCGACGCATTTTCGGATCAGAGCGGGGATGACGTGCGAGGAGCGCGGGTCGAAATTGTCCCTGGGACCGTACAGGTTCACAGGCAGCAGGAAAATCGAGTTGAAACCATACTGCTGCCGGTAGGCCTGGGATTGGACCAGGAGCATTTTCTTGGCCAGTCCGTAGGGGGCGTTAGTCTCCTCCGGGTAGCCCTCCCAGAGCGATTCCTCTTTGAACGGGACGGGAGTGAACTTCGGGTAGGCGCAGACCGTTCCCAGGGCGACGAATTTCTCGATCTTCCTGAGGTAGGCCTGGTGGATCAGCTGCACGCCCATCATCAGGTTGTTGTAGAAGAATTCGGCCGGGTGTTCGCGGTTGGCCCCGATCCCTCCCACCTGCGCTGCCAGGTGGATGATGACATCCGGCCTGGAATCCTCCAGCATGCGCTGGATGTCCCGCGGCTGGACAAGGTCATAATCCTCGATCTTCGGGATGAAGACATCCTTTGCTCCCCGCTCCGTTAACTTTTGAACAATGAACGAACCCAGGAAACCTGCTCCTCCGGTGACGCAGAAGCGCCGCGATTGCCAGTAGTTGATTTCACTCATGGATGGGGTTTCCTTCTATTTCGGCCTGAATCTTCAAGTTGTCAATGCAGAGAGTTGGAGCAGCAGGATCGCTGGTCAGGGTGAAACCCTTCTCCATGCTCGTCAAGCGGCATACGTCCGCCACGTCCCCGCTGCCAGCAATGTTCACTTCCCGGTAACCTTTTTCGTGCAGGAGAACCAGCACAGCCATGGCCCGTTCCCTGACCAGGCGGAACAGGGAAAACTGGTTCTGAATGTAGGAAATCGTCAGCCTGGTGCGGTGCGCGATCCCTTCCGGGGTGATGATGTAGCGCAGTTTCTTCCTGTTCAGGCGCATGACCTTGACATAGCCCTTCTCAACCAGGCGTTTGATATGCCAGTTGATCGTGCCCACGGCCACGTCGATCTGTGAAGCGATGGCGGCCTGGTCCGCGTCGGGATCCTTTTCAATATGCTCAAGGATGGGAAGATCTGGATTGGTCGGGGAAATGTTATCCATACGAACTACCAATATTCAATTGCTGAATTATAAACCCCTGCGAAGGATTAATCAACCCCAATTTTTTATTGTGAACCCATCAAACCCTTCCACTCGGAGGGTGAAAGCCGCGCCTTGTGATCGGCCCGCATGGAACACAACAGCCTGGCGGCCTTCTGGGCTGCCGCGACCGCCTCCTCCACGGGTCGATTCTGCAAGACATGCTTGCAAAGAAAAACCGCCCCCAGCGTGTCCCCCGCCCCGTTCGTGTCGATGACCTGCTGATCGGACACATGCGCGGGGAAACGCGTGACGCGCTCGCCGTCCCACACCTGGCATCCGGCTTCCCCCATGCCGCAGAGCATGGTCGCGCGCGGATTGGTCGCAATCATCGCGCGCATCAGCACGTCGGGATCGGAAAAATTCGTCGCGGAAAAGAAGAGGAAATCCGCCGCCTGAATGAAATCCTGCCGGTACGGATCGCCCGCATCCACAACATCCTGAATGTCGCAGGCGACCTTGATCCCCATCTCCCTGGCCATCGGCAGAAGCTGGCGAGCCCAGTTGGGAATATTGAAATGCGCCAGTTTTGACCCTCTCAGAACCTGCTGGCATGATTCCAACGGGGGCTGCAAGTGCATGTGCCCTCCGCCGTCGTAGAAATTCCTGCGCTGGCCCCGCCCGTTGATGATGTTGACGCTGCGGCTGGTGCCCTGGTCGTCGATCCACAGCGCGCGCAGGTCCACCTGCGCCGCACGCAGGCTGGATTCGATTTCCCCGCCCCACACGTCACCGCCCACGGTGCCGATGAACCCGGTCCTCCAGCCCAACCCGCGATAGGCGCGCAGCGCGTATCCACCGGCCTGCCCGATCGTATCCACGTTGCGGGTGAAATTCGCCTCGACCGAAAAATCGATCTCGCTCGCCTGCAGATACACATTGGTATCGATGCCGATGTTTCCAACCACCACCACATCATTGACCGGGACCATGCATCACGCCTTTTCGAAGAAGAAGGTCACCCAGAGCCGGTAGCACGCACCCTCCCTCATCGTCCACCCCAAGCGGCTGCCAAAAATTCAAACCTGCTGGATGGTCTTGTGCTTTTTTTCAATATACTCCTGCACCAGGCCTTCGAGGATCTCAAGCGGCATGGAGCCGTTTCCCAGCACGACATCGTGAAACTCGCGGATATCGAAGTGCTCGCCCAGGGCGTCCATGGCTTTCCGGCGCAGTTCGACCATCTTAAGTTCGCCGATCTTGTACGCGCAGGCCTGGCCAGGCATGACAATGTAGCGCTCCACCTCGCTGACGACACTGGCCTCCGGCAGGCCGGTGTGCGCGACCATGTAGGCGATGGCCTTTTCCCGCGTCCAGCGCTGGCTGTGAATGCCTGTGTCCACCACCAGGCGCACCGCGCGGGTCAGTTCGGACTGCAGATAACCCAGCTCGCTGTACGCGTCGGGAAGAAAGCCCTGTTCCCTGGCCAGCTTCTCGGCGTAGAGCGCCCAGCCCTCCGCGTAAGCGGTGAAAGGGATCACCCGGCGGAAAATGGGCACCCCGCGGATCTCCTGGGCCAGGGCCAGTTGAAAATGGTGCCCCGGGATCCCTTCGTGATAAGCCAGCGTGCGCATGCCGAATTTCTGCACTTCGTTCATGTCGCGCAGGTTGGCGTAGAAAATACCCGGGCGCTTTCCGTCCAGGGAGGGGATCATGTAGTACGCACCAGCGGCCGTTTTCTCTTTAAACTCGGGCACACGCTCCACCTTCAATTCCGCTTTGGGACGCTTGTTGAAGAGGTGCCCCAGGTTGGCATGAATGTGATCCAGGATGCCCTGATAGTCAGCCAGTGCTTGACTGCGTCCTTTGTCAGTGTTGGGGTACAAAAAGCGTTCCTCCTGGCTGAAATCCGTCAGCAGGGCGATCGGATCCGGATCCTTGTAGCCTTCCTTTTTTAAGATCGCCTTCATTTCTTTTTCAATGCGGTCGACCTCACTCAGGCCAATCGCGTGCACCTTTGCCGGCGGGTAGGCGCTGGTGGTGTGGCTGCGCAGCTGGTAGGCGTAATATTCCTCACCACTCGGCAGTTTCCACACCCCGTCATCGTGTGTAGACACGGCCTGTAAATGCTCGCAGCAGGCGATCAGGTCCTGGTAGGCCGGGTAGACTTGATCCTGGATGGCCTGCTCGCAGTCGCTCAGCAGCACTTTTTTCTGGGCGGGGCTGGCTTTGATTTTTTCCAGCTTTTCCGCGAAGGAAGTGTAGAGGAGGTTGGACGCGGCATCCGTGGAAATAAACCCCTTCATCTCCTGGATCACTTTTTCGTGCACAAACCTTGGAGCGACAACCCCGATTTCTTCGCGCTCCTTCAGTCCCGCGACCACCTGGCTGAAGACCCTGCCAAACTGCCGGATGCGCTGGATGTAATGCCTCGCTCCCGCGATTGATTGGACTTTATGGATCGTGGTCATGAAGTCCGGCAGCTCGCTTTGCATACCGAACATCTGGTTGACCGGGTACCCGTGCAGGAGGTAGCTCTCCCCGCTGACCATGTCGTCCAGGAACCACTCCATGATTCGCGCGGATAAGAGTACGTCCGGTCTCATGCGCCGCTTGTTGTAGCTGCGCAGGATAGCCAGTTCCCTTTTGGCTTCCTGCAGGATCTGCCGCATGAAACGCGTCGAGGCGTCTCCAAGCTGCCCTTCCTTCAGCGGGATGCCGATCGTGGAGAGCAGTTCCGGGTTCTTCAGCACAAACCGCATGAAGTACCTGTTAAAAAGGATTCTGACGCTGAGCGGTTTTCCCCACAACGAACTGTAGACCAGGTACAGGATAAGACAGGCAGGGATGAGCAGCAACCATAAGGCATTCATTTTCACCTCGCTAGATTTTCTCCTGCTTATTATAGAATGAATTTTCCCGGTCTGCCTGATCGACAGGGTATAATCATCCGGATCCGTCCCGCCATGACAACCTTCGAAGCAGAGCTTATTTGCACTCAGAAAGCCATCCCGTACACCATCCGGCTTTCCAGGCGCGCCAAACGCTACCGTATCAGTGTCAGCCAGGTGGGCGTGGAGATCGTCCTGCCCGCGCATCTTTCGGTCCGCCAGGCAGGTGCGCTGATGGAAAAGCACAAAGCCTGGGTGTGCGCACAGCTCGAACGACTTGAAAAGATCCAAGCCAGAACCAGATTACCTGGACTTGAGCCGGGAACGATTCTTTTTAAAGGCTCTCCGTATCAGATCGAGGTCCAACGCGCAGCACAGCAAAAACCGCGCGTCCGCATCGACGAGCACGCCCGCCGCGTGGAGGTGCACCTACCGGACAAAGTCAGGGCCAAACCCTTGCTGCTGGTGGAGGGAGAATTCAGGAAGCTGGCACGGGCCTACCTGGTGAATTTGGTGCGATCCAGAGCCGCGCAGATCGGCGTCCAGCCCTCCGCCATCACCATCCGCGATCAGCGCACCCGCTGGGGCAGCTGCTCCAGCCGGGGCACCATTTCACTCAACTGGCGCCTGATCATGGCGCTCTTCGAGGTGTGCGATTACGTCATCGTGCACGAGCTTTGCCATATACGCGAGCACAACCATTCTAAATCATTCTGGAACCTCGTCGAGAGCTACTGCCCAGATTACAAGAAGAGCCGGAAATGGCTCAAAGTAAACGCCAATCGGCTCAGACCGGTCCTGTAAATTGATAAGAATTGATATAGAAAGAAATGCGCTGGTCTACGTATCCTCATCGGTGTCCGCATTTTGTTCAGGGTCATCCTGAACACCCTGGGTATCGCTCAATTCGAGCTCCCCGCGTTCGAAGGCTTCCAGCAGGGCTTCGGCCTCCGCAACCTTGTCCTCCGGTACGTACACCCGGGCGCTGCCCAGCCCGTCCACGGTCAGGCCGATGGCCCTGCCCGCGCTTTCCTGTGATACGAGGCAATCGATGCCGTG
>CAZCHK010000013.1:40450-44135 GCA_964498605.1 uncultured Anaerolineaceae bacterium
ATCCCGCAAATCGAGTGCGTGGTGAATAAAAAGCGCCACGCCCCGACCCCCGCCCTGCGCCGCGGCAGGGTCCTCCACGGCAGGCATCCAGCCACAGAATTGCGCGAGAACGGGGTGTGCTACGCCATCGACCTGCTGCTGCAGCAGGATGATTCCTTTTACATCGACAACCGCAATCTGCGGGGGTGGCTGGTGGCCAACGCCAGGGACTGGCAGGTGCTCAATACTTTCGCCTACACCGGCAGCCTCGGGATCGCCGCCCTGGCCGGAGGGGCAGCCCGTGTCCTCCAGACCGACCGCAACCCGGCCTACCTGAAGTTGGCCGGGAAGTCGCTGGCGTTGAACGGCTTCGACCCGGCGCGGCAGGAGCTCGAGGCGTATGACTTTTTCAAAGTTGCCAGCAAGCTGCGCGCGTTGGGGGCCCAGTTCGACGCGGTCATCCTGGACCCGCCCTTCTTTGCCGCCTCGCCCTCCGGCAGGATCGACCTGCAGTCGGCCATGACCCGCCTGATCAACAAGGTGCGCCCCCTGGTCAGACACAGCGGCTGCCTGATCGTGATCAACAACTCGCTCTTCCTGAGCGGACAAGGTTTCCTGGCACAGCTGGAAAGCCTGACCGCTTCAGGCTTTTTACGCATCCGTGAGATGATCCCCGTTCCGCCTGACTGCGCCGGTTTTGATACGCTCCCCCCCAGCGCCTATCCTGCCGATCCCTCCCCATTCAACCACCCGACCAAGATCGTTGTTTTGGACGTGCTGCGCAAAAACTTCTGAGATTCATTCCTGGCGCGCCAGTCGCAGGGCAAGGACACTGGCCAGAATGAGCAGCCCTCCCCAGATCTGGTAAGGAAAGTAGCGCTCACCCAGCACCAGGATCGCCTGCAGCGCGGTGAAGACCGGCTCACTGGTGGCGATCAGGTTGGAGATTCCTGCTGGAAGATAACGCAGGCTGAGGTTGTACAGGCCGTATCCGCCGATGGTGGGCACTGCCGCTAAAAGCAGCAGGAGAAGCCAGCCGCGCAGGTCCTGGTCCGGCCAGCTCAAGCCGGGAGAGCCGATCCCCCAGCTGGCAGGCAGGACAAGGTTGTAGATCAGCAGGAATCCCGCCGCGACCAGGAATGTCACCCCCAGGGCAGCCCACGAATGGATCCCGCGGATTGCCGCCCCTTTACCCATCAGGCTGTAACATGCAAAAGCGAGGCCGGAGGAGAGCCCCACGAGTATCCCTGCGGGGTTGTCCAGCCACTGCTGCGCGTCGACTGCGCCGGAGACAAGGACGCACCCGGCGATGCACAGCGCGATCAGGATACCTTTCAGAACACTGAGCTTTTCTTTGAAAAGGATTTTTCCGATCAAAACGGTGAAAACCGGCGAGGAATACGCCAGGACGGTCGACACGGCTGCCCCGTTGAGGCTGACTGAAACCGTCCAGGACATGTTGAACACCGACAGGATGAACCCGTACAGCAGCAGGAAGACGAACCTTCTCCTCAAGGAGCCAAAAGCAAACGGGGAAATGAACAGCACGCTGAGGGTCACCATGAGCCCGGCCAGCGCGTCCCGGATCAGGGCGAGCAGCAGCGGCGTGATGGCGTACTGCAGGTCAAGGTAGCGGATGATGATCGCCGTGGAGGACCACAGCAGTGTCCCCAGCAGCGCGATGAGGTAGCCTTTCTGGCTTCCAGCGCCTGGCTGAAGAGTCTCTTTCTGTGATGATCGATCTTGCATAACGCTCGCTGTATGGAAATAACCTGTTCCGCCGCGAGACTGGACCGCCAGCGGAGGAAAATCAGCAGAGTGCCTTTCGACACTCTGCAGGTAGGATTACTTGTTGATCTTTCCCGGGTCGTCCTGGGTGACTTTGACCAGCACGGCCTGCACGACCACCCGCTGGAGGTACGTGCCGCTCGATTCGTCGTACTGACGGCAGGTCACCAGGGTCAGCCAGGGCTGGTCTTTGTGGGTGAACACGCTCAGGTCGCCAGAATCCGTGTAATTCAGCGAGCGCACCTCGTAGGTGTACACGCTGCCCCCGGCGTGAATGACCACCCGGTCTCCCCAGCGCAGGCTGCCCAGGTTCACGAAGGGTCCCTTAGCACCGGTTTGAACGTAATTGTGCGCCGTCAGGACGCTGTTGCCGTTCCAGGTCGGGTAGGCCGAGCCTTCCAGCCAGCCCACTTTGTTCCACAGCCAGGCGACGTTCCAATCGCCTTTGACCAGCGGCACGCCCACGATGCCCGCCTGCACACCCAGCGCGGGGATTTCCATCCACAATTCCGCGCTGCTGTATGAAGCAGACGCGATGCCGCGCATGTCGGTGATGACACCGGGGGCAAAGCCCGTGCCGGGCAGTTCGGAACGGACCACCGTGAGGGCGTGGCTGGTGCTGGTCCCGTAGATATTGACGTCATCCCCGGGATCGTACCAGCGTTCCGTGGAGTAGATGTTCGGCGTGTAGGACTGCGGATCATTGCCATCCGGATCGGGCAGGCTCGTCCAGGCGACGGAGGCCGTGTTGTTGATCGAGGCGCCCGCAGGCAGGGTGAGAATCTGAACCCTGAAGCGGATCACACCGGTCCCGCCTGTCAGGGAAAAATTGTCCCAGGTGGCCGTGACCGTGCGGGTGAGATCGTCGTAGCTGCAGGTCGTGGCAGCCTGACCACCCAGCGTGCAGTCCATGAAACCTGGAACGTAGGCTACTTCAACTGGTATGGTGTCGCTGACGACTACATCGTAGGCGTTGGTGTGGCTCGTGGCGGTGTGTTCGATCGTCACGGTGTAGTTGACGAACGTGCCGACGCTGGCCAGGGTGACATCCGAGGCCTTGCTGATGGCCAGGTCCGGCTCAACGATCTGAACCTGGTAGGAGTCCTTCAGCTCACCCGTCGGATCCCAAGTCCAGGTCGCGGTGTTGGTCAGCGTGCCCGGATCCTGGTTGCCAAGAATATCCAGCACGACGGCGTCATACACCACGGACAGCGTGACCGGCTCCGAGCCGGAATTGGTCAGTTTCCCAAAGTAGAAGGTGACCCGGCTGTCCACGTCCTGAGGATCCAGACTTCCGTTGGCATCCACAGTGGGATTGGCGCAGATGGCATCAAAATCGCCGCCGTGTTGATCGGTGGTCAGCCCGGCGCCATCGATTCCCACGCACTCCACGAAGGCCAATCCCGGCCCCATCAGGTCGACCAGCGTGCTTCCCAGGTGCTCACCTGGTGGGATGGTGATTTCTACTCTGAATGTGAGGATCTCACCGATCGCGGCATCATCACCGCTGGTAAAGGTGTGACTGGTTGCATCCAGGGTCTTTGCAAGTCCCTGCGGGTCGTTCTGGAAGGGCTCCGGTGTGACCGTGCCCTCGTCGTCCTCTGGGGGTGTCTGCGGACCATTACCGGGTGTTGAATCTGGGTCACGCACTGGCGCAGTCGTGATCTCCGCGAAGTTCGTATACGTCCCACTGACATTCACCCGCACGGTGATGGTGAGCGTGGCGCTCCCTCCAACCGTCAAGTCTCCGACAGTCCATTGTCCTGTCGTGTTGCTGTATGAGCCTTGAGTTGCCGAGGATGACACGTAGGTGTATCCATTCGGAAGCTGGTCGGTGACCACAATACCGGTCGCATCTTCAGGACCGCCATTTGTGACAATAACCGTGAAATCTATTGTGCTTCCCACCTCAGGTGTC
>CAZCHK010000013.1:44235-44729 GCA_964498605.1 uncultured Anaerolineaceae bacterium
ACCGCCATTTGTGACAATAACCGTGAAATCTATTGTGCTTCCCACCTCAGGTGTCAAGTCGTTAACACCTTTGGTTAAGCTTAGGTCCGCATCGATAACTTCATAAAATGTGACTACTTCTTCATTAAAATCACTTGCTGTTGCTCCCATGCTGTCTGTCACAGTCGCAGTAACCCGGTTGGTATGTGTACTGCCTCCACTCCCCATTAAGTTTTGTATAAATGAACATGTGTAATTTTCACCACTCGCTATTGACTGTGGAACAACACAATTTCCTTTACCATTTAGGTTACCAAATATGTTATCGATCAAACTTGTTAGCGTAACAACCTCATCGGATGTGTTTGTTACGCTAATGGTATATGTTACATCTGCAGATGGCTCAGGAATACTAAGTGGATCAGCAGTTTTTGTAACATCCACAGTCGGTAATTGATTATCCACAAACGTGCAGGTGACATTCTCTCCAGCTGCCAGTGTGATTGCAGTGATCG
>CAZCHK010000013.1:44829-48481 GCA_964498605.1 uncultured Anaerolineaceae bacterium
GTCCCATTCCCGCCCACCGTGTTCTTCACAATCGTCAAACTCGCCTGGGCCGTGTCCACAAACGTGCAGGTGACATTCTCTCCAGCTGCCAGTGTGATTGCAGTGATCGGATCGGCATTATCGCATGTCGCGCTGGTCAGATCCCAGCCGCTGGGTACCGTTTCATCCACATCGTATAGCCCGGGTTCCAGACCCGTAAAGGTCCGGCTCCCAGTATTCCCCACAGTGGTGATATCAAAGCTCGCGGGTGTCAATGTCGTCGAGGTGAACGTGAATGTCCCATTCCCGCCCACCGTGTTCTTCACAATCGTCAAACTCGCCTGGGCCGTGTTCGTGAAGGTGCATGTCACGGTTTCACTGGCATCCAGCACTATCGTGGCTGTACGGCTGGTAAGATCCACCGTGTTGTTGCCATCGTTGCATACTAAGTTAGACAAATTCCAACCTAATTTTTCCAATTCGGTCACTGTATACGTGCCTTGTGCCAGTGGCCCGCTGGAATATGGCGCGTCGGTATCCGTGAGCGTGAAGTTGGTCCCGCTCCAGCTTGGATCGAATTCAAACGTTTCCAGACTGCCTGTTGGATCAGTCACTTTATCGATCAGGATAAATCCAGGATCGAGCAGGATCCGGACTGTATCCTCGTTCGAGCTATATCCGCCCACAGTGGCGTGGGCAGTATTTTCCACAAATCCAGCGGTCACATCCGCTTCAGTGACTGTGTAAGTACCGGTACAGGTGAGTGATTCTCCCGGATCGAAATAGGTATCCAGGTCCCCTATCGTGGTCAGGTCCGGGCAGATGGCGTTGCTGGATTTGTTGTCAGAAATAGTAACCGGCCCGGGAAGCGATGCCCCGCCTGTATTGGTAACCAGGTAGGAATAATCAAGGATGTCGCCAGCCGCGTGGAAGGAAAGATCCGGGCTGGATTTTGCAAGCGTCAATGCCGGTACTCCGTACGACGCTGTAGAGCTGTCCTGCACGGTCGCGCCTCCATACACACCGCTGGCCGTGGCAGTATTGAATTGCGTGTCACCAGCAACAGCAGTCACCGGACCAAGAACACATCTGATGATGTGCCTGTCATCCGCGTCTGCAACGGGTAGCGGATTAGTAATCGTAAAGGGAATACCATTTCCATCCACCCATGCACATGATGTGGGGATAAGCAATTTTTCCGTATTGGTTATATTCGGATCCGTCAAAGCCAGGTTCGTGAGCGGAACATCACCCGTGTTTTCAATTAAGAACTGGAAGTACAGCGGTGTTTCTTCCGCGACAGTCAAATATGGGGACCAGGGTCCCAACTGGGTGGTGCTCACTCGCTTCAACAAGGAAATGGAAGGGGAAACATCTGTCACGACCAAAGTATCGCTGGCAGTGTTGCCTGTACCAGCTGTGGTTGCGGATACATTGCCAGTGGTGTTCTCATAACTGCCGATCACAGAGGAGGTCACATCCACTTCGATCGTGCACAGCGAACCCGCAGCGATCGATCCGCCAGTCAGGCTGATTCCACCAGCGATCGGTGTAACCGTTCCCCCGCAGGTATTTTGCAGGTTCGGTGCTGCCGCAGTGACAAGATTTGACGGATAGGTGTCCGTGAAAGCAACTCCCGATAGGGTATCGTCCTGATTGGGGTTGGTGATGGTAAAAGTTATAGTCGATATGTTACCAACTGGAATTGGATTGGGAGAGAATACCTTCTCAATGTACGGTGGAAGGATCGCTGTCAGCGTGTCAGTCGCGTATCCATTCGCACCATTATTGGTTCCTGTCTCCGTTGAACTGATGAAACCGCTGATATTGGTGTGCGGTCCTGCTATCGTGGCTTTGATGTCGACATAGATTCTGCAGGTAGATGTGGCGGCAATGGTTCCGTTGGAGAAACTGAGCGATGTCGCACCGGCTGTGGGAGCGAAAGTGGGAGTTCCGCAACCGGAAGTGCTGGCGTTGGGGTCCGCAGCCACTTCCAAACCGGCAGGCAGGATATCTTCAAACACCACACCCGTGATCAATCCCGGATTGGGATTGTAGATGGTGAATGTCAGTGTAGAAACGCCATTAACCGCTACTGGATCGGGGGCAAAGGACTTAGCAATAGTAGGCGGATCATAATCCAAAGCTGCACAGGCAAAGATCTCCACGGAATCCAGGTAGACCGCAGCTGAATCATTCTGAGCGCCATTGAAATACACGCGGAAGTAGATCGTGTCATCCTGCGTCTCAGCTGTCTGCCCGGTGATGGCGTTGATCTGCCAGGCATTGGCTTTACTCCAGGTACCGGTCGAAACCTGACTCCAGGTGGCACTGTCTGTGCTGGAATACACATACCAGGAGCCTGAGTTGGACCAGTTGCCCTGCAAGTTGTAGCTTAAACCGATACCGTATCCACCAAATTCGTCAGCTGAACTGGTTTGAAACTGAAAATAGGGAAATGTGGAAGAGGTCGGCACATTAGTCGTTGTCTCCCATCCCCCTGCAATACCCCATGAATTTCCGCTATTACCTGTTGTTGCCGGAGGAACGCTCTGTTTATCCCAATACATAGTACCCAAGTATGTGGAAGTATTGACAATCGCTCCATAAGAAATTCCATCACCGTCTGTGTTGGCGATGTTATCCGCGCCGTAGACTCCGATCGAGTTGGTCACACCGGCGTTTTCGGAAAATGCCGCGAAGGGTCCGTTATCCGGTGTCGTATCAGCAGTGAAATTCTCGAAGGACCAGTACGCCAGCTGGGTCGGTGTTACGCAAATGGTCGGGGGTGGAGGCGGCGGGGGGGTGTTATTCACCGTCAGCGTGTCTGTCGCGTAGTTCCCTGTGTCGGTTGTTCCCAGATAAAGGTGATCTGATGTGTTCTCATACGTACCTACCGCGGGAGCGGTGACATTCACACCGATCACGCAGGTGCTGTTGGCACCAATGCTGCCATCTGAGAAGGAGATCGTTGTTCCTCCAGCGGAAGCGCTGACAGTAGGCGTGCCACATCCGGCGGTCGAGACATTCGCGGGATTAGCGATCGTCATCTGTTCCGGTCCGGGCAGCGCAGGCAGTGTGTCCGTGAAATTCAGCCCCGTTAGCGGTGCACCGTTCGGATTGATGATGGTAAAGGTTAGTCGCGAGACACCATTCACAATGGTCGGGTCCGGGCTGAAGTTCTTGGAGATCGTCAGCGAGGCAGGATCGATGATTGAGATGAACCGCGTGTTTGCCAGGTAATCGCTGTTGTAGTGGTAGCTGCTGCCAGAAAAATCATACACCAGGCTGGAAAGTGTCTCTGTCTTTCCAGCCCCTCCAATGATCGTAATGTCATACGTGACGATGATATCTCCACCGTACTTGCCCGTTTCGCTGCAGGAACGGTAATTGGGAGAACCAGGGTCATTGACCCAGTTGCAGCCATCCGCATATACCTTGGAAACTGTGTCATAGTCGGGCGCCACAACCCAAGGATCGGGAGATGTGCTGTCATAAGCAGTGTAGTCTGTGGATACTGAGTTGATGCGGAAGTACGTGTTCAGGAAGTTAATGTAAGATTCGATCTGTTCGTAGCCATTGGTGGCAGTGGAAGCTTCCAGACGGATGGTGTACGTCTCGCCAACGATCAGCCCCATAGTGCCGCCGGGGGGACTTAATTCTCCGTCCAGGT
>CAZCHK010000014.1:0-35664 GCA_964498605.1 uncultured Anaerolineaceae bacterium
CAACGCCCTGACATCCGGGTCATTGTGATTTTGGGCAACAACAGCGATGAGGCCGCGATTAAGAAGCTGCCAGGCGTGGACGCTGTCTTTATAAAACCCTTTCATATTCAAGAGCTGGTCAGACGCGTGAATCAGATCGCGCGGGATTCTTCCACCCCTTCGCGAGACGATGATTTCGCGCAATCCGGAGCTGATCTGCAAATTGATACTTCATGGATCGATGATCGGGAAACGATTCAGGAGAATCTGATTCGCCTGGCGTTTCGTTCTCCCGCCCAGGCAGTGATGGTTTTTTTGGAGAATAAAATTTGGGTTCAGGCCAGCCGGCTGGAAAATGACCTGAACCAAAGAGTGGTCGATCAGTTTGTGCGCGCCTGGGAAAAACGATCCGGTTTGGACCTCATCCGGTATTTCAAGGATAAAGACGGGATCAGCACCTGGATGCTGTATGCCACCGGGCTGGTTAAGCAGTACTCTCTGGTCATGGTCTTTCCGGGTGTCAGCATGCTGCATGAGGTTCGCGAAGAGGTCATTCGCATGGCGAACGGGTTGAGTGATGTGAGCCTGTATGACAACCAAAGGAAAGATGAGGCGGAATTCTTGAAAGCCGTCAAAGAAGGATCGGAAGCAAAGGAAAGAAAACCGACCCAGGAACCCACAGGATCCACGCCCAGGAAGAAAACAGGTCAGTTGAAGAAGAAAACCGGAAAGACCTTTCGATTTACGCTCATGCCCAAAGAAGAGGCCACGCTGCTCAGAGGCGATCTGGCCGACAGCCTGAATATTTGGGTCCCCCAGATCTGCGACGCGAAGCGCTGGGAATTGATTGAGCTGGAAATAGAACAAAAACGAATGCAGATTTCTTTAGCATTGTTTCCGGATCAATCGACCGAGCAGGTTGCAGCGTACCTGAAGGATAAGACGACAGAAATGGTCTTCAAGCTGTTTCCACTGCAAAAGATCCGCGGAGATTTTTGGAATGGAGAGGTGCTGATCGTTGACGTGGAAAAAGAGATCCCGGCATTTCTTTCAGAGACGGGTGAATCGGCTGCCGGATTGAGTCAGGAAGGAAAAGGGTAGATCATGCCACCAACACTCTATTTGATCGATGGGCATGCGCTTGCATATCGCACGTACTTTGCACTATCTGGCAGCGGCATGGCCTTTTCTACCAGCTCGGGAGAGCCAACTGCTGGTATTTATGGTTTTGCCAGTGTGATCATGCGCATTCTGGAACAGGAAAAACCGGAATACCTGGCTGTCGCCTTTGACACAGGGAAGACCTTTCGAAATCAAATGTATGCCGAGTATAAAGCGACACGGGCAAAGATGCCTGAAGACCTGCGGCCGCAGATCGAACGGATCCGGCAGATGATGGACGCGTTCGATGTCCCGCGGATCGAGGTGGAGGGTTTTGAGGCGGATGACGTGCTGGGCAGCATCGCGCGGCAGGCCGAAAAAATCGGGATGGGGGTGAAGATCATCACTGGAGACAAGGATCTGCTTCAGCTGGTCAACGATCGAACGGTAGTGACGCTGCCGGGGAGCAAACTGGCAGAAGGGAAGGATTATTTTGCCGTGGACGTTAAAGAAACACTGGGAGTGTATCCAGAGCAGGTGATCGATTACAAGGCTCTGGTGGGTGATCATTCGGACAATTACCCTGGCGTGCCGGGTATCGGTGAAAAAACAGCCACCCTGCTGCTAGAGCAGTATGAAACGCTTGATAGTATTTACGCTCACCTGGAGGAGATACCTCCCCGCTTCCGGGTGAAACTGGAAGCTGGTAAGCAGTCAGCTTATTTAAGCAAGGATCTGGCAACCATCCGCCTGGATGTTCCGGTTGTCCTGGATATTGATAAAGCCAGCACCAGATATCTGAACTATCCTGCCTTGGAGCAGATTTTCCGTGAGCTCGAATTCCGCACGCTGTTGACCAGGCTGCAGAACCTCAAAGGAACGGGGATCGGAGGCTCATCCACGCAGCTGGACCTGTTTGGTCAGCCTGTGGAAAAGATTGCTGTAGCAGAAAACGGGAAGCGTCGAACGATCGTGGTGACGAATCAGGAAGAACTGCGGCAGCTGGTCTCCAGGATGGAGGCAGCGCGCGAGTTTGCTTTTGATACAGAGACCTCCGGACTGGATCCCATGAGTGTCGACCTGGTAGGAATTTCCATTGCGCTGCAGGAAGGTGAGGGATTCTACGTGCCAGTCGGGCATCAAACCAGCCAAAACCAGCTTCCCCGGGATCACGTTGTCAGGGCATTGGGACCTGTTTTTAAAGATGAAGCGATCAAGAAGGTCGGGCACAACATCAAGTACGATGTGATCGTTTTAGCGCGCAATGGATGCGAGACAGGCGGGATTCACTTTGACACGATGATCGCCGAGTGGCTTCTCAGGCCGGACTCGAGGAATCTGGGACTGAAGGACATGGCAGGACTGTATCTGAACCTGGAGATGACCCGCATTGAGGATCTCATCGGAAAGGGCAAGAACCAGACATCCATGTCCCAGCTTCCCATCCCTCAGGTCGCGGAATATGCCGCCGCGGACGCGGAAGTCACCTTGCGATTAAAGAGTGTTTTGCAGGGAAAAATGATTGACCCCAGATTGCAGAAGATGTTCTATGAGATCGAAATGCCGCTGGTGTCGGTTCTCGCCAGCATGGAAATGGCGGGGATCAGTCTGGACACGCCGTTCCTGCAGCAGATGTCGGGAGAATTGAACATCCGGCTGGGTGAAATTGAAACAGTCGTGCAGAAAGCCGCCGGGTATGCTTTTAATCTGAACTCCACCCAGCAGCTGTCAAAGGTTCTTTTTGAGACGCTGAAACTGGAACCTCCCGACCGAAGCAAAAAAACTGCCAGCGGGCATTATTCAACTTCGGCGGAGGTTCTGGATGAGCTGGTCGGGAAACATGAAGTGGTGGACCTTCTGTTGGAATACCGCGAGCTGTCAAAGCTCCGCTCGACGTACGTCGATTCCCTGCCCGCGCAAGTCAATCCCAAAACAGGCCGGGTGCACACCTCGTTCAATCAAACGGGGACAGTGACCGGAAGAGTAGCTTCGTCCGATCCCAATCTGCAGAACATCCCCATTCGCACTGAGATGGGCAGCAAGATCCGTAAGGCGTTTATTGCCGAGGACGGCTGGAAATTGCTGTCTGTGGATTATTCGCAGATTGAACTTCGCATCGTGGCGCACATGGCCGGGGATGAGGCGATGTTGAACGCTTTCCAGGCGGGACAGGATATCCACACGGCGACTGCCGCAGCGATACACAATGTTGACCTGGACCAGGTCACCAAAGAACAGCGCAGACAGGCTAAAGCGATAAACTTTGGATTGATCTACGGCATGAGCCCGTTCGGGTTGAGCCGATCGACTGGTATCACTTTAGCGGAAGCGGAGAACTTCGTCAAGGAATACTTCCACGACTTTCCGGGTGTTCGGCGCTACCTGGATGAGATTCGGCAGTCGGCATCTCGCAGCGGATACGTTGAGACCATGCTTGGCAGAAGGCGTTTCTTCCCGAACCTAAAAAGCGGGGCGAACCCCGCTCTGCGCGCGAGGGAAGAGCGCGAAGCGATCAACGCTCCTATCCAGGGGACGGCAGCGGATATCATCAAGATCGCCATGACCAGGCTGCCCACGGCCTTGACAAACGCCGGCATGAAAACGCGCATTTTGCTACAGGTTCATGATGAGCTTGTCCTGGAAGCGCCTGACCACGAGGTGCGGGAAGCTGCCAGGGTTGTTCGGGAGACGATGGAAAGCGCCATGATCCTCAGCATTCCCCTGACCACAGATGCTCGCTGGGGTCAAAACTGGGGCTCTATGAAAAGTATTTCCGAATTACAATAAAGAAAATAAAGGAACAAGCAATTCATGCCAGGAATCAAAGACGCTTTTACCAATGCCATGAACCAGGGACACTCAGCTGCCTGGGATCAAAACTGGGAAGAAGCGGTGCGCTGTTACAGGATTGCCTTAACCGAATCACCGGATGACCTTCAGGCATTGACCAGCCTGGCGCTGGCTTTGACCGAGATGCAGGACCTGGATTCCGCCCTGCACTGCTACCTCAAAGCGACCAAGGTTGATCCTGGAGACCCCGTCATCCTTACCAATCTGGCAAAGATCTATGAGCGCATGGGAAGAGTGTCGGAGGCAATTCCGGAGTGGAATAAAGCAGCGGATCTTTATCTGAAGGACAAACTGGTTGATCAGGCTTTGGATGGGTTCATGCATGCCATCGTGCTGCAGCCGGCCAATTTGAGCGCTCGATTGCGGCTGGCGACGATACTTGATCAACTGGGCAGAAAAAATGAGGCTTCTGAAGAGTATTTGAATGTCGCCAGCATCTTCCAGCAAACTGGCGATATCCAAAAGGCCCTGCAATCCATCGACTATGTTCTCAAAATGAATCCCGGGTGTCCGGAAGCCGAAAAAGCGCGTGAAACTCTGCGAGCTGGACAGCAGCTACCTCCAGCTCAACGTCCTCGCGGAGGGACAGGACCCATGAACATGGCGAAAGTCCGCTCAATGGATGAAGGGAAAGGCGATGAGCAGGTGAAGCGCGACCCGGTGGATGAGGCGCTTCACAAAGCTTTGGTGAAATTGGCCGGACACCTGTTCCTGCAGGAAGCCAGTGAAGAAGGTGAAGGCCAGCTTTCAAAGCGCGGACTTGCTTCCTTGGCGCGGGGAACGGGCGGACTTTCCGCGGATCACTCTGCTCGCGCCCGGATGCAGCTTCACCTCAGCAAAGCGATTGATTCCCAGACTCAGGCGGTCTTCGACCAGGCTGCTGTCGAACTTGAACGGGCCATTGAAAGTGGTTTGAAGGCCCCGGAAGCATATTTTGACATGGGATATCTGCTTTTTGAGACCGACCCTGAAAAATCACTGCGTTTCTTGCAGCAGTCACTACGCCACACGGACTTCAGCCTGGCTTCTTATTTATTGATCGCACAGATCCATCACACGCGCGGCATGCTTTCTGAAGCGGTCAAAGAATACCTGGGAGGTCTGGCCCTGGCGGACGCATCCGTTATCGATCCGGAACAATCCAACGAGCTGCTGCAGCTGTATGAAGTCATTGTCGAATCGCAGGCGCAAATATCGGACCAGGAGCAGCTGCGCACACTGTGCGAGACCTTGTCGGACCAGCTGCTGCGAAAGGATTGGCGTGAGTTTTTGCTGACTGCCAGGGAACAGTTACCCCCCACGCTGCCGGGAAATCCTCCTTTACCCGTGGCAACGATGTTGATCGAAACAAGGGGAGGAAAGGTGGTCGAATCCCTGGCTTACGTGAGACAGCTATCGGAAGATGGCAGGTTACGATCTGCCATGGAAGTCGCTTACGACTCCATAGCGAGTGCTCCGACCTATTTACCGCTGCATGCACAGATGGCAGAGGTGCTCGCCAAGGAGGGCCGGCTTCAGGACGCTGTAGATAAGATCATGGTCACATCGGTCCTGTACGATCTCAGGGGTGAAACAGCACAGGCAATCCAGCTGTTGACCAGGGGATCTCAAATAGCTCCCATGGATATCGCCATACGCAGTAAGTTGATCGATTATTACAAAATCCAGGGACGCACGGAAGCAGCCTTGCAGCAGTTTCTTGATCTTGGCAATGTGTATTACCAGCTGGCCGAGCTGGACATGTCAAAGCAGGCACTTCTGAGCGGACTGAAACTCGCCCAGGAATCCAAAGGTATGCGGGACTGGATCGTGAAGCTTTTGGCGAAGATCGCGGATATCGATGTCCAACGGTTTGACTGGCGCAATGCCATTCGCATGCTGGAACAACTGCGCACGCTGAAACCGGAAGACTCCACGACCCGGGCTCAATTGATCGACCTGAACATAAAACTTGGACAGGTGAACATGGCTGTATCCGAACTTTCGGCTTACCTGTCGTTAATGGAAAACACAGGCAGGCTAACCGAGGCGATCCGATTTGCCAAAGAAATCAACACAGAGCATCCAGATCAGCTTGAGCTGCGTGAAGTGCTGGCAGATATGCTCATCCATAACAATAAGATCAAGGAAGCCGTAAAAGAGCTGGAAGTGATCTTGAAGATTAACATCGAAGAAGGCAATAATCAGCGGGTGGCAGCCACGCTGCAGCGCTTGATCACTGTTGATCCACAGAACGCAGACCGATATCAGCAATTGTTACAGGAAACTTACCGCAAGAGATCGAAGTAACGCCGCGGTAGATGAACTCTGAGCTGTTCAGGGTCTTTTTGATTTAACGGACGATCCCTGTCCGGAGCGGTAGGAGGGAGCCAGTATCGCATGGACCGTGCAGCGCGAGGTATCCAGCATGCGGCTGCGAATTCTGGGGTCCATTTCGTCCATGCTGGCCGTAGTAGTGATTACTGTCGGCAGGCGTGTTTCGTACCGGTAATTGAGCAGCTGGAACAGCTTCTCCTTTGCCCAGGGAGTGGAGGATTGGGTTCCCAGGTCATCCAGAATGAGAAGCGGAGCGGTGCGGATTTGTTCAAACAACGAGTCGTAGGAGATGTTGCTGGCCGGATTAAAGGTTGCTCTCAGGTGATCCAGCAGATCCGGCACGACCTGAAAGATGACCTGTTCACCGGTAGCGTCGCGGTAATTGCCGATCGCTGCCGCAAGGTGTGTTTTTCCGCAGCCGTAGGTACCTTGAAGGACCAGCCAGCCTTTGGGATGCTCAGCATAATTCTGGGAGGCGCGAAAAGCTTTCTCCAGGCTTTTCTGCTCAGCAGCGGGAAGTTTCTCATTCTCCCGCAGGCTGAAGTTACCGAAACTGTGCTCACAGACGATGGAAAGCGTGGAAATGGAAGCGTGGGTGGAATCCTGCAGCGGTGATCGGTAATCCGGGGCCATGATCCTCACGTGTGTGACCAGATCAGGATCCATCAAACGGGAACGAATCCTGCCGTCCAATTCCACCAGCTCAGCGTTGGTCGTAACGATGGTAGCCAGTTTGTTCAGGTAGCGGTGATTGATGATCTGGTAGAGCTTCTCTTCCGCCCAGGGTGTGGCGTTTTGCGTTCCGATGTCGTCCAGTACGAGCAGAGTGACACCGCGGATCTCCGCGAATCGGCTTTCGAATGTTGATGAAGGATCGTTGTAACTGAAGCGGATCCAGTCCAGCAGGTCGGGAACGGTTTGGAACAGTGTCGGGACGCCTAGATCAACTGCCTGGTTGGCAATTGCCGCGGCAAGATGTGTTTTTCCGCATCCATAACCGCCTATGAACAACAACCAGCCGGACAATTGGTTGGCGTATGTCTGAGCTTGATTCAAGGCGGCGTTGAGCGAATGGATCTGCTGTTCGCCCAAACCCATTCGGCCTTGGATTTTGAAGGAGGCGAAAGTCATGTGTTCGACCGATTCCAGATGGGAGACTTTAACCAGGCGCTCTCTTTCGTTTTGTTTATCTTTTCTCAGCTGGCATTCGCAGATTTCCATTTTGCCAAAGCGGGGATCGTTGACGGGCACATCGTATCTGAGATAACCGATGCCATCGCAGATGGGACATACATCCTTCTTTGCGGCTTTTTTTTGGGAAGGATCAATGCTCGATGATGTCGCCATATTTTCCACTGATGTATTTTCCGCGATCTTGCGGGTGATCTCTGCGCTCTTTTTCATTGCGACCTTCCTGTTTCCACCTTTTTAAGATAGCTTCGACGTATGTCCAACGCCTGACGTTGCTCTTTACGGCGATTCCAACGGCTTCTTCCAGCCATTCACTGGAATATTCTCCTTCCGCTTCCCGGAGGATGTCTGAGATCAACGGTGTCAGTGGACCGATGTGCTGTTCGTAGAGCGTGTAAATGTTCGGGCGATCCCTCTCCAGGATCACGGTGGACTTCCCGTTTGAAGAAGCACTTACTTTTGTTTTGGTCAAGCTTTTTAAACACGCCCTGCCGAAGGGTGAATTGGGAACGAAATAACGATCTTCAAAATTTGCTGATCCGGGTGCGTTGGTCAGCAGCGTACCGCGCTTCAGCGCTTTCGTCAAGCCGCTTTGAGCCAGCAACACCGCTTCCGCGTCATCAGGAGAAAGACCTTGCAGGAATTCCCTGTCTGACAAGATGTTTTGCCAGGAGATCCACGGGCCGGTCTTTTCTTTTTTCGAAAAGAACCATAAAGAATAAATGGTGATTTTCAGTTCATCAAGATCGCTTATTTCATTTAAAAGATGAGAAAACAGCTCATCTGGCAATTTTGTGCCAGCTGACGGGTTATCCGAAAAGCCTGAAAAACCGGACACCTTTTTTCTCACCTATCGGCCCTTAGGGGCGGCGTTTTCAAAGCGTGCCAGGTTCGGACGGAACACGATCTCTATGCCAGAACTGATCGGTCCATTGCGATGCTTGGCGACGATGATGCGGGCCTTGTTGGATTTCTCAGCATCTTCATCGAGAAGATCCGGTCGGTGAATGAACATGACAATGTCAGCGTCCTGTTCAAGACTGCCGGATTCACGCAGGTCGGAAAGCACGGGTAGTTTATCCTCTCTGTGTTCCACCGCCCGGGAAAGCTGGGCGGCAGCCAGCACGGGGACATTCAGCTCCCGGGCAAGAATTTTGAGGTTTCGCGTGATGTAGGATACCTCCTGCACGCGGTTGTCCGTGCGGATCCCGCCCGACATGAGCTGAATGTAGTCGATGATGATCAGATCCAGCGGGGTTTCCAGATTCTGCCTGCGGCATTTGGTCAGCAACTGCATGGGCGTGATCGCAGGTGTGTCATCGAGGAGCATGTGCGAGTTGCTGAGCATTTCACATGCTTCCGTGAACGTGTCGAATTCGTCGTGGTTCAGTTTCCCCATGCGCAGACGCTGAGAGTCAATACCGGTCTCCTGGGCGATCAGGCGCTGTATCAATTGTTCGTTGGACATCTCCAGGGAGAACACCGCGACGTTCTTCCTGTGTTTCTGGGCAGCATTTTTCGCGGCAGAGAGGAGAAAACCAGTTTTACCGGATCCGGGGCGGCCCGCGACGATCAGCAGGTCTGATTTTTGCATACCGCCCAGCAGGCGATCCAGATCGATTAAGCCGGTTGGCACGCCGAAATACTCTTCATCTCGCTGCGTGAGCGACATGGTGTGGTCGTAGAACTCGGACATGAGCGCGTTGATCGGTTTCAGATCATGCGTGATGCGGTGCTGGCTCAGGCTAAAGATGCTTTGCTCGGCCTCGTCGATGATCTTGTCTACCGGGCGTTGCTGGTTGAACGCCATTTGAGCCAGTTGATTTGCCGCGGCCAGCATCTTGCGCCGAACGCTGAACTGCTCAACCATGCTGGCGTAATTCTGCGCGTGCAGTGAAGTGGGGGTCTGGTTGATGAGGGACATCAAATACGCGGCTCCCCCGATTTCTCCCAACCGAGCCGCCTTTTCAAGCTCCTGGCTGACGGTCAGGTAATCGATGGGGACACGCTGCTCGTGAAGTTCAAAGAAAGCTTCCCAGATCCAGCGATTTCTAAGGATATAGAAATCGTCGGGGTGCAGGATCTGCGAAAGTTCAAGGTACGATTCCGGGTCGATCAGTACTGCGCCAAGCACGGCCTCTTCGGCTTCACGGCTGTGAGGCAGTCCCTGCTGTTCCGCTGCGACAGCGTTATCGGTGTAAGTGGCTTCGTCCATGGATTACTCCTCAACCGCGGGCGGTTCGGGTTCTTCCGGAGGTTCGCTGCTGTCCGGCGTGTCGGGTTCGATCTTGCTCAGAAAATCCTTGAACACCGAAAGGCGGTCACTATCTTCCTGTGAAAGAAGATTCTCCACAGGGGAAGGCGCAGACATGATTTGTTCCATCAAGTCCGGCTCAGGTTGGATAGCGGCTTCCACAAGGATCTCTGAGTGAACAAAAATTGGCGCGTTGTATCGGACAGCGAGAGCGATCGCGTCGGACGGCCGGGAATCCAGCTGTAGGAACTGCCCCTCGTTCTCCAGGATCACCGAGCCAAAGAAAACGTCTTCCCGCAGCCCCGTGATCTCGATATGGTCCACGCGGGCATTGAGCTGCCCAAGCATGTTTTTCATCAGGTCATGCGTCTGGGGCCGCGACAATTCAATTTCCTGCAGGGCGATGGTGATCGCTTCTGATTCGAAGGGGCCAATCCAGATGGGAAGGTACTGCTCGGTCTCCGGCGCGTGTAACACAACGATGCGCTGAGAACTTGTCAGGCTGACACGAACGCTATCCACCAGCATTTTTATCATTTCTGTCATTTGGATCACTCCTGCTGTGCCTGAATTGTATCATGCGGAAAACCCGCCTGTTCCTTAAAGAAATCAGGTTTGACAAGGATATCATCCGCCGCTATGATTAATCCACGGATCTGGCAGTGCAATCAAAGCTGACATTACAAAAGCGCAAAGTGTTGTCAAAGCCGATGATCATCGTACTGATCATTGCGCTGCTGCTGTTTATCACCGTGGTCATCACCGGCCTGGTGCTTTTGACCCAGCAGTATGAGCTTGTCAGGTTAAGACAAACCAGCACGGCGATAGCCCTCGCTCCAGCGCTAATCCCTTCCGTCATTCCAACGGAAACGCTGCTGGTGAAACCATCTGCGGCACCAACCAGTATTCCCAGTCAGACGGCAACCGAATTTGCGTTTTCAACTTTTTCGATCGGACAATCCATGGACGGGCGGCAGATCGGTGTTGTGTGCATGGGGTCAGGCAGTCACAAGCTGGTGATCATCGCGGGGATTCATGGCGATGAAAGCCTGCCGCGTGAGTTCATCCGGCAGGTTTCTGTTTTCTTTCAAAACAACCCGCAGGCGGTACCAGCTGATGTGGAAATTTGCGTGATCGAGAACATGAACCCGGACGGCGCAGCGATTGTTCCCGCACAGCGGTTCAATGCCAATTATGTCGACCTCAACCGCAACTGGGACACTTCGGATTGGGTCTCGGATATCAACCGGGGCAATGGCATATTGACTGGAGGAGGTGGAGACGCACCGCTTTCCGAGCCGGAAAACAGGGCGGTAGCCAATTTCCTGTTCGAGCGCCAGTCTTTGGCGCAGCACCCGGTGATCGTGTTCTTTTATCATTCAACCATTCAGCAGTTTTCGGATGTTCGCCCGGGGTACACGATCATGAATGGTGCAATCAACTGGGGTCCGCTGGCCAGCATGGTCGCGAGGCAATTTGCGGCACAGGTGAATTATGAATATCTTCACGCGTACGAATATCCGATCACTGGCGAATCTCTCCACTGGATGGCAGCGCAAGGTTTCGTGGGTGTTGGAGTTGAGATGCCTGACGCGGGTATCTACACGGAAGCCACGCTGTCTGCCCATGTTGAAGCGTTTCAATATTTAATGGACAACTGGCCGGAATAGGCTGTTTGACTTTAAGGTATAATCCGTGTACTTTTCCACCCCGACTACCATGGCACATTTTTCCCAAAGCATATGGGGGAATCGGGATGATGTTTTACGAATAAATGTATAATCAAATACAAAGAGAGAAGCACTTTGGTAGTTAGCAGTAAGGGAAAAATTTTAATTGTCGAAGGAAAACGGACCGACCGGCCATCGTTTTCTTTGGACCTAACCAAGAAGGGGTATTTCGTCAGTTCTGTACCAAATGGAACCCGCGCGCTGGAGCTCTTGCCCGTGAACCAGCCTCACGTGATCGTGATTGATGCAGAATCGATGAAAACAAGCGGGAAACGCATCTGTCAGCAGCTGCATGACATGGACCCCGCCATTCCCATCATTTTGATCGTCGGGAAGAACGCTGATCCTGAAGAGAAGGTGATGGCAAACGAGCGTTTGCTCATGCCCTTTACCGCGCAAAAGCTGCTCAATCGCATCAAGCCATTTTTGCCTTTATCGCATAATGATGTCATTCGCTGTGGCCTGATCGAGCTCGACGTAAAACATCGCCTGGTTCGATCCAATGGGCAACTTGCCAAACTTACCCCTCGGCTGGCGATATTGCTTCACTTATTAATGGAAAAACAGGGGGAAGTCATCCCGCGGGAAGATTTATTCAAAAAAGCCTGGGACACGGATTACACGGGCGACACGCGCACGCTGGATGTTCATATCAGCTGGTTGAGAAAAGCGCTTGGCGACAACCCCCGCTCACCGCGTTACCTGAAAACCTTGCGCGGTCTGGGCTACCGCCTGGATGTGGATTAAAAAACCGGAGTCTCGAGACTCCGGTTCGTGATTTATAAACCCGCAATCGGCAAACCGCCGAACTTGCTGACCAGCGTGAGCAGTAAGCCTCCGGCGATCACGCTTGCCAGCTGCCCTGCCGTGTTGGATCCCATGGCGTGCATGATGATGTAATTATCCGGGTCCTCGTCCAGCGCCATCTTCGCTGAAAGCCTGCCAGACATCGGAAAAGCGCTGATCCCGCAAGCTCCAATCAACGGGTTGATCTTTTTTCCGGATATCAGGTACATCAATTTTCCAAACAGCAAACCGAACACCGTGTCCAGGATAAACGCCAGCAGGCCGAGCACCAGGACAGCCAGAGTGATCGGGTTGAGGAATTTTTCTGCGGTCATGGTCGCACCGATGGTCAGGCCCAGGAAAAGCGTGCATACATTGATGATCTCGTTTTGCGCCGATTTGCTGAGACGATCCACCACGCCGCAGACTTTAAGAAAATTACCCAGCATGAGCGCGGCGATCAATGGAGCAGCTTCCGGTGCGATCAGGCTGATGATCAGCGTTACCAGCAGGGGAAAGATAATCAGCGCGGTGTTCGAGACCGGCCTGGGAGCATAATCCATGCGGGTCAAACGCTCTTTTTTGGTTGTCAACAACTTCATGATTGGCGGCTGGATGACTGGAACCAGGCTCATGTAGCTGTACGCCGCGACAGCGATGGGAGCGAGAAAATCCGGCGCCAGCTTGCTCGACACAAAGATCGCGGTCGGGCCGTCAATGGCGCCAATGGATCCGATCGAAGCAGCCAGGGCGAGCGGCGACGTGTTTCCCAGAAAACTGTCAGGGAGTTGTTCCAGGATCAGACCTGAAAGGATCAATGTCCCGTAAATCCCGAATTGTCCTGCTGCACCCAGCAGAACCAGTTTGGGCTGGCTCAACAGAGGGCTGAAGTCGATCATGGCACCCACGCCAATGAAGATCAACAGCGGGAAAAGCTCGGTTTGAATACCCGCCTGGTACAGATGATAGAACATGCTGCCTTCAACATCAGCTGCCATGCCAAGGTTGGCCAGGATGCATCCAAAGCCGATCGGAACCAAGAGGACGGGTTCAAATTCCTTCTTGATGGCCAGGTAAATCAGAACCACGCCAACCAGGATCATTACCAGGGATTCTCCCCAGGTGATCCAGTTGGATCCGATAGAAGACCAAATCTGAGCTAGATCCATGGTCGCCTGGTCAATCACCGATTTCGATCAAAATCGCGTCTTTCTGGACATGCTCACCAACATTGGCCTTGACACTGATGACCTTGCCGTCTCGCGGGGATTTGAGAGAGTTCTTCATCTTCATGGCTTCCAGAACGCACAGCTCCTGTCCCTTTTTCACCTGATCACCAGCCTTGACAGTGACCGTGATGATGACACCGGGAATAGGGGCTTTCAATCCACCTGGCGCTCCAGCGGAAGCGGAAGCCGCAGCGGGGGCGCCAGCCGCAGGTGCTGGGCTGGCCACGGGCGCGGGGGCGGCCACGCCGGCTGCGGCAACCGTAGCGGGAACGGTTCTGAGCGTTTCCTCCGGGAAGACTTCAAAGGTTTGCCCATCGATCGTGGCGATGACAGGGCGGGAATTGAGATCGCCCACGTTCACGTCAAAGGATTGATTATCGACTTTCACAGTGATTTTCATGATTATTTGCCTCGCGGTTTTCTAGTAAATGTTTGATTTCTCAGATTGAGCTGAACGCTGCGGTTGGCAATCTGCCAGGAGCTGACATTTTGAGGGGCAGCGGTACTCAGTGTAAAACCACCTTTCCCTAACCTCAGCGCGGTCGCCACTGCGGCGGCGGCTGCTCTTGGCTTGAGATCGTTACCAGCCAGCGCCACGGCGACGGCTGCCAGCGCGGCTTTCTTTCTGTGCTCTTCGGGGCTGACATCTCCGGTAATAGGGTTTGCTTGAGCAGGTTTCTTCGGGAGTCTCTCCCGAAAAACATGCACGAGAAGCGCCATCATGCCCCACAGGGCAAGTATGCCCACAAAAACCAGGGCGATGCCGACCCAGGTGATATTCAAAGTTTGACTCAGTATATCCACGCCTCACCCCTTATACTGGCATGTTGCCATGCTTGCGCGGCAGTTCAGGGGAGTATTTATCATGCAGAGCCTGAAGCGCGGTGATGATCTTGAAGCGGGTCTCGCGCGGCTCGATGACATCATCGATATACCCGGCGCTGGCAGAAGCGTAGGGAGTCAGGAACTGTTTGCGGTATTCTTCTGTCAGACGCGCACGTTCCTTCTCGGGATCCTGCGCGGTTTCGATCTGTTTCCGGTACAGGATGTTGGCTGCACCGTCCGGACCCATCACGGCGATCTCTGCGCTCGGCCAGGCATACGAGATGTCTGTGCCAAGGTACTTGCTGCTCATGACCACGTATGCGCCGCCGTAAGCTTTGCGGGTTACGATGCTGATCTTGGGAACGGATGCTTCAGAATAGGCGTAAAGAAGTTTTGCGCCGTGCCGGATGATCCCGCGGTGCTCCTGGTCGACTCCGGGTAAAAAGCCGGACGAATCCACAAAAGTGACCAGTGGAATATTAAATGCGTCACAGAACCGTACAAAGCGCGTCATCTTGTCCGCCGCGTCGATATCGATCACGCCCGCCATCACGCTGGGCTCCTGCGCCAGGATTCCCACCACCTTTCCCGCCATGTGCGCCAGCCCGATGATGGCATTGCAGGCATAGGTGGACTGCAGTTCCAGGAAAGAGTCCCGATCGACCACATGAGCGAGCACATCGTGCATGGAGTAGGCTGAAGTGGATTCCATCGGAACGATTTGATTCAGCACCTCATCCATGCGGTTGGACGGATCGCTGGTATTTGAGAGGGCCGGGGGATTGTCCACATTGTTGGAGGGCAGGTAGCCCATCACTTTTCTGCACAGAGCCAGCGCTTCTTTCTCGCTGGGTGCTGTCAATGAAGCCAATCCGCTCGTGGAGAGGTGAACATCCGCCCCGCCAAGGCTTTCAAAATCAACGATTTCGCCCGTCACTGCCTTGATCACTTCAGGACCGGTGAGGAACATGTATGAACTTTTTTCGACCATAATGATCAGATCGGTCATCGCGGGAGAATATGCCGCACCACCAGCGCAAGGTCCAAGAATGATGCTGATCTGTGGAACAATTCCGGAATATTGGGCATTGCGTTTAAATATCTCAGCGTATCCTCCGAGGCTGAAGACACCTTCCTGGATGCGGGCTCCGCCGGAATCGATCAAGCCGATGATTGGTGAGCCGTTTTTGACCGCCAGGTCCATTGCCCGGCAAATTTTTTTGCTTTGAACTTCGCCCAGGGCTCCGCCGCTTACCGTGAAGTCCTGCGAGTACACATAAACGGTCCTTCCATCGATCGTGCCGTAACCGGTCACGACACCATCACCAGGAAATTTTTCACCCCCCTGGGTCAGGTCATCGCGCTGGGCAGAAAACATCTCCAATTCGTGGAATGAACCTCTATCCAGGAGGAGATCAAGGCGCTCGCGCGCGGTTAATTTTCCTTTGGCATGCTGCTTCTCGATGCGATCCTTTCCGCCGCCCAGCAGTGCGGCAGCACGGCGTTTGCGTAATTCTTCTACACGGGGATCTTCAGTCATACATCATCCTCTCTGATCAAGAATACTTGAGATGAAAAACAATCCGTTCAATTTTACTTCAAAGTGACACTTTTCAACGCTTTATATCATCAGGATGAGGGGATGTTTATCCTGATTAACCGCTCCCCTTACAGGAATCAGATGATGAAAATCAAGGCGACCAGAAGCAGCACCGGGGTGAGGATGGAGGCACCCCACAGAAAATAAGCGATCATCCTGCTGGATTCTTTCCGAAAGAAAAAAAGACCCATCACGAAATCAATCAGAAAACTGAGGATGCACAAAAAAGGCAGGAGCAGGAGGCGATTGGCTGGAACCGGCTCTAAAGGCGCACCGGAAGGGGTGAAACCCAGCGAAATCGTGCTCCTGCTGGGGATCAGCACACTTGCCACCGCGAGCAGCGCGAGGGTGAAAATTAACCCCCCGATTATAAGCCCTCTCGCGATTCTGCTGCTGAATACAGCCCGCAGAAAACCTGCCGGCAAAACCGATGATGCCTTGATGGGGGTCAGGCTTCCCAATTCAAGAATGGTTTGGAATTCCCTTAAGAATTCCATGTTCCTGCCGGGAGAAATCACGAAGGTCCTGGTTTTGGTCGTTACCAGCAGCATGTGGCTGATTTCGGATGCAATGAATTCCACTTCCCCCATTTCCTTGGTGACGACTTTCCCCAGAATGGCTCCCGGGAAGATAAACCTGGGCAGGGGCAGATCGCTTTTGATTTCAGCGATCGGGGCGATCGACACGATGTCTGGAAGGGGAATGGATTCTGAACGTAAGCCCCAGTGCAGGGAAAGACCATCCCTTTCCAAAAAGTAACCAGCCCTGAGCAAGGCAAATATCCGGTAACCAAAAAAAGTGAGCGGGATAAGCAGCACCAGCGCAGCAAGTAAAAAAATGATGAAATATGTCCCGTACTGTTCCTGAAAAGCCAGCCAGCTTAACGCGCTGACCGCTGCGATCAGGATTACGCAGAGAGGGACAAGAAAAAACAATCCTCGCTTGACTGCTGGACGGTACAACCTGGACTGTTCAGGCATTTTTCATGATGCTCTCGCGCAATTCCTGGCAGACATGCTCCACCTGATCTCTGGGCATGATCCCCGAAAACGGCAGCGCCAACCCGCGGCGTCCGAGATCCTCTGTTACAGGAAAATCGCCAGGTTGGTAACCGAACTGCTCGATCATGTAAGGCTGTAAATGGATTGGAAGAAAATACGGCCGGACAGGGACACCCCGGTCTGCCAGGTATGCCGCGATTCTGCTCCTGTCGAGAGATGGGTCCAGCCGAATGACATAGACAAACCAGCTCATGCGTGATGTTTCCGGAACGATCCGGGGGACTTCGATTTGGGGGATCTCCGATAATAATTCCCCGTACCAATCCGCGACCTGCTGACGTTTCCTCATCAGCTCCTCGATGCGCGCCATCTGCACCAGGCCAAGGACAGCGCTCATTTCATCGAGGCGGTAATTGTAACCAAGGAATGTATGGGAAAGCCAGTTGTCCCCCGGGGCGCGGCCCTGGTTGCGCAGCGCGCGCATCAATTCAGCTGATCGCGCGTCATTGGTGACTACCATGCCGCCTTCACCTGTTGTGATCTGCTTGTTGGGATAAAAAGCGAACACCGCAGAATCACCAAACGTGCCAGCTTTTTTTCCATTGCGAGCGGCTCCCAGGGCTTCGCAGGAATCCTCGATCAGTTTGATATCGTTGGATTCCGCGATCGATTCCAACCTCTCCAGCTCTGCCGGCTGGCCAAATACATCTACGGCGAGGATCGCTTTTACCTGGCCCGAGTTTTGCGCGCCTTGGCGGGGAAGCCAGAAGTTCTTGGAACTCTTTCCTTCTTGAAGATCGTGAATTGCCTGGTCTACTAATTCTGGATTGATATTTCCGGTTTCCCTATCCACGTCCACGAAAACCGGGATGGCTTTTTCGAATAAAATGACATTGGTCGATGAAACGAAGGAAAAAGGTGTCGTCACTACCAGATCCCCTGACCGTATGCCGGCAGCTCGAACACACAGGTGCAGCCCTGCAGTGCCGGAATTGACGCCGATGGCATGTTCACAACCTGTATATTGTCTGAAAGCTTCCTCGAACTCATCTATTTTGGGTCCCATGCTCAACGAAGGGGTGTTGAGGACCTCAAGTACTGCTGTGCGCTCGCGGTCCGTGAGATCGGGAGAAGACATGGGAATGTGTTGTTTCAGGATAGATGTCATGGCATGATTTTACCTTATGTTCTGGTTTAGGCAGACTCTATCAGCTATAATTCAGCGGTTGGTACATTTTCACAGGGAGAAACAATGGCACAAAACTTTTCCAGGATAAGCTTCAGCACAATCACAACGCACCTCGGAGAGGGACACAACCCTTTTCACGCCCATGTCACGCCGATCTACCAGACTTCAACTTTTGGATTCGATGATGTGGATTCTGGCGTCCAGGTGTTCAAAGGGGAGCAGGCAGGATACATATACACGCGTATGGGCAATCCCAATTTTGATCAACTCGCGCTGAAATACGCTGCCATGGAAGGCCTGGACCTGCTGGACAGCCTGGATCCGAAGCGTGTCCGCGAGATCGTGGATGGATTGGTGTTTTCATCCGGTATGTCTGCCATCTCAACCGCGATCCTTGGAAAGGTGAAAGCCGGGCAGACGATCATTTCGCAGGACGCCCTGTACGGAGCCACTTTCACATTCCTGCACGAGATGGCTCCCCGGCTGGGCATCAAAACAGTTTTTCTCAAGGATGTTTCAATGGACAGCTGGCGTCAGGCATTCAAGGAACACCCGGATGCCGTTCTGGCATACGCGGAAACCCCTGCCAACCCGACCATGGCGGTGATTGACTTGAGAAACCTGGCTGATGTGGCTCACACAAACAACGCGTGGCTGATGGTGGACAACACTTTTGCCACACCCTACTGTCAGCGTCCGCTCACCCTAGGCGCGGATATCGTCATCCATTCAACCACAAAATACCTCACCGGCCATGGTTCCTTGATCGGTGGAACAGTGATCAGCAGGCACGTGGACTGGGTAAAACAGGATCTATACGCCGCTTTGAAAGTTCTGGGCGGCAATCCCAGCCCGTTTGACACATGGCTGGCGAACATGGGATTGAAGACTTTCGAGCTGCGCATGAAGCGTCATTGCGCGAGCACGATGCAGGTGGCGGAATACCTGGAAGACCATCCCGCTGTTGAAAAGGTTTTCTATCCTGGACTGAGCAGCCACCCGGATCACGAGCTGGCGAAGAAGCAGATGTCTGATTTCAGTGGCATGCTGTCTTTTGAGATGAAAGGCGGGTTGGAGGCGGGAAAATCCCTCATGAACAAGGTCAAGATGATGACGCTGGCGGTCAGCCTGGGCAACGTGGACACGCTCATCCAGCATCCTGCCAGCATGACCCATGTGTGTGTTCCGCGGGAGGAACGTCTTGCCACCGGGCTGACTGACGGGCTTGTCAGGCTTTCAGTCGGAATCGAGGATCCTCAGGATATCATCGAGGACCTCAACCAGGCGATGAAATGAGATGATTTGATTCATCAACTTGATTTGACAAATTAAAAAATACGCTTATACTTTTTACAGAAAAGCTTCAGGGCAGGGTAACGGCCAATCAGGCTGTATCCCGACCGGTGGTGAAAACCCACGCGCTGTTCGCAGCTGACCCGGTGAAATTCCGGGGTCGACGGTTCAGTCCGGATGAAAGAGGATTTTCGTTTTTTGTGTGAAATCCACCCTTGCCCTGAATAAGGGCATTTTTTTATGAAACGCAAGGTGAAGATCTCCCGCTTGAATGTTCTGGCTCTCCTCAAAGGCTACCGCTGGGTGGTGGTTCTCTTTTCCACCATCACGACCATCCTGCTCTGGTACGGGCTGATCAGCATTTTTCGCTTCCCGGAGAATATCCTGCCCTCACCGCATAATGTCCTCAAGAATCTGTGGGTGGCGTTATCACAGGGCACACTGCTGCAGCACACCTGGTTCACATTTTCCGAGGTCATCCTGGGTTTGCTGGCCGGGACGGCTGGCGCTTCGATTCTGGGGTATGTCCTTGCCAAGGCACCTATCCTGGAGCGCGTTGTATCGCCTTTTCTGGTTGCCAGTCAGGCCATCCCGATGGTGGCTATCGCGCCGCTGCTCATTTTGTGGTTTGGCAAAGGTATCGGGACCAAAGTACTGATCAGCGCGTTGATCGTTTTTTTTCCCGTTCTGGTGAACACGATTGTCGGACTGAGGGCGGTTCCCAGCAACCTGCGCACGCTTTTCAGATCGCTGAATGCCACTCGCTTTCAGACCCTGCTTCACCTGGAAATCCCTTCTTCGCTGCCTGTTCTGCTGGGGGGATTGCGGGTGGGGGCAACTTTATCAGTGATCGGCGCGGTCGTGGGTGAGTTCGTTGCTTCTGACCGCGGGCTTGGTTTTTTCATTAACTCCGCGCGCGGTTTGTACAACACCGCGTTGGTCTTCGCCGGTATTTTCGTCCTGGTATTCATGGCCTTGATGCTGTATGGTTTCGTGGCGCTGTTGGAGCGCAGTCTCCTGCGCTGGCAGCGCGGCGAGGAATCTGGAAAGGAATCGATATGAGAATAGGTATTTTTGTAACTCTGCTTGTCATGATTGTTTCAGCCTGCGCGACATTCACTGTGTCCGAAGAGACCCCGACCCAGGCCGCTCTGCCGGAGTCGACCGCTGCGCTGGCACCTTCACCCGAAACAATCGACACACCCGGGAATCTAAAGACCGTCAGGCTGCCTGTCGGATATATCCCCGATGTCCAGTTCGCTCCACTGTACGTGGGGATAGAAATGGGTTTTTTCGAGGAGCAGGGACTCGCGATCGTGCTGGACTACAACAACGAGATCGACAGCGTGCAGCTGGTTGCGGCTGATGAACTGCAGTTTGCTGTCGTTTCAGGGGAACAGGTCCTTTTAGGCAGGGCGCAGGGATTGCCCGTCGTGTACGTGACGAACTGGTTCAGCCAATTCCCGGTTGGAATTGCGTCCCTGAGTGACAAGGGCATCAGGGAACCTGCGGATCTGAGGGGACGCAGCATTGGTACACCGGTTCTGTACGGTGCGAGTTACATCGGATTGGTGGCTTTACTGAAACAGGCCGGGCTTTCCGAACTGGATGTCACGCTTGATTCAATTGGCTATGCCCAGGTCGAAGCGTTGACGACGGGAATGGATGACGCTGTTGTGATCTACAGCAATAATGAACCCGTTAAACTGGCAAACATGGGATATGAGGTTGATGTTATCCGTGTGTCCGAGTACTACAACATGGTTGGCAATGGATTGATCACGAACGAGCGAACATTGTCCGAACAGCCGGACCTGGTCAGAAGGATGTCCGCAGGATTCGTCAAGGCGATCTCCTACACCATCAATCATCCAGAAGAAGCCTTCGAGATCTGTCATCATTTTGTGGAGAGCCTGTCGCAGGCTGACCAGGAAACGCAGTACGCCATCCTTTTGGAATCCATTGAATTGTGGAAGAGCGACGATGTTGGGTTTTCTGATCCGCAGGCGTGGCAGAACATGCACGATATTCTTGTGGAGATGTCACTGCTTGCCTCACCGATGGACCTCAACCTGGCTTATTCGAACGAATTCTTGCCCTGAGCATGCTTTCTTCCGATATTGTCGTATCCACGCGCCAGCTGGGGATCGCTTTTCCTGAAAAGAAAGGCGTGTTCTGGGCCATCCGGGGTGTTGACCTGGACATTCACGCGCAGGAATTCGTGTGTGTTGTGGGTCCCTCCGGTTTTGGGAAAACAACACTGTTGCGAGCCCTGTCGGGGCTGCTCGCACCAACGGAAGGCGAAGTCAGCTTCGGGTGGGGAAGATCAAAACCAACCCTCGGAATTGTTTTCCAGCACTCAAGCCTGCTCCCCTGGAGATCCGTTCTGGCCAACATCACACTACCCTTGGAACTCAGCGGTGTACCCAAGGATGAGGCGAGAAGCAGAGCCCAGGAGTGGATCGAAATGATCGGCTTGACGCCTTTTGCCAACCACTGGCCACGGGAGTTATCCGGCGGGATGGCGCAGCGCGTGGCACTGGCAAGAGCGCTCATCCAGGACCCGGATCTGCTGCTGATGGACGAACCATTTGGATCGTTGGATGCGCTGACGCGTGAAAAAATGGGCTCGGAACTGCTCAACCTATGGCAGAAGCGCAGGAAGACGGTCATCATGGTGACACACTCCATCTCAGAAGCGATCCTTCTTTCAGACCGCGTGCTTGTCTTGAGCGGCAAGCCAGGCAGGATCAACGCCGAACACCATGTGAGTCTGCCCAGACCCAGGAAAGATGCCGTGCGATACACAAAAGAGTTCGGTGAATTGGCCGAGAGAATCAAAAGATCCCTTGAGGATGGAACTGAGAGCGTTTAGAGCGGCCTGATGACCGGCCAGTTGATCAGCAAATTTTCCAAAAGCAAGCTTTTGTTCACGTTACATTCCAGAAAGCCGGCCGCCTGACGAAGCATCCCCAACACGAACCCCGCGGTATCCGAAGTGATCTGGCCTGCCATCCTGGCGATCTGATCGGTGTAGGCTATATTCACGCGGGGAAGATGGCTGCCTGCGGCCTGATGAAGGATGTCGGACCATAGCAATTCCCACACATTCAATAAAGCCATTGGATCTTCCAAACGCTTTCTTTCGGCCATGCCGCGGGCGAATTGGATGCGTGCGTGGATGTCCTGCTGGATCAGGCGGATGGATTCCGCTGTCATTTTTTGATGCCACTCCAGTTCTTCAGGCTGGTTGATGAGGTGCAGTGCACTGCCCGGGCATCCCTGTGAAAGGTGGGCGATCAATTTTGCATCTTCTGGTGCAAGGTTTTCCAAGGAAAGCAGTTCCTGTTCCAGCTCACTGATTCCCATGGGGCGAAGTCGGATGACCTCGCAGCGTGAGACGATGGTCGGCAGGAGTGTTTCTGGTGTTGCCGCGGTAAGCAGGAGGATCGCGCGGCTGGGAGCTTCTTCCAGGGTCTTCAGAAAGGCATTCTGCGCCGCTTCATTCGCCTCTTCAAAGTTGATGCACAGGGCGATCCTGTACCTGTTCTCGTGAGGTGAGTATTTCAGCTGGTTTTGCAAGTCGCGGATCTGTTCGATGAGGATGCGCGTGCGTTCCTCCTGACGCTTAACAACAGACAGGTCAATATGCTGCATGGTTTCTATCTGACGGCAGGTGCGGCACTTTCCGCAAGGATGTCCGGGGGAAACCGGCTCCAGGCAGGAGAGACCCTGGGCAAAGCGGATGGCAAGCGTGCGTCGGCCGACGCCGCGCGGCCCTGTGAACAGGTACGCGTGTCGGATATTCTCCTGAAGAATCTGCCGCGAGAGAAGATCCACCGCCCAATCATTTCCCATAACCCTCCAGCTGTTCATGTGTTTTCCCGAGCGATGAGCGAACTGATTTTTTCAGGTGTATCCGAGAGTGGAATGATCTGTCGCGCTTTGGTTTTGCGCTCTTTCAGTTCTACCCCTCCATTTCTGAGGGAGCGGTCGCTGATGGTCACCTGGAAAGGTGCCCCGATCAGGTCAGCGTCGGCGAATTTCACGCCGGGGCTCTCATCACGCTGGTCCCACAGGACCTGGATCCCCAGGCGTTCGAATTGCTCATACAGCTGGGTGGCCGTCTCGTTGACCTGCGCTGTCAGGCTGCCCAGCGTGATCATGTGCACGGGAAAGGGCGCCACGCTGACCGGCAGGCACAGGCCATGCTCGTCATGATGTTCTTCCGCAATGCACGCCAGCAGCCTGCCAATTCCGATGCCGTAGCTGCCCATGATCACGGGCTGGCTGTTTCCTTTCGCGTCGAGGTAACGGCAGCCGAGTGAGTCGGAATAGCGCGTGCCTAGCTTGAAAATATTACCCACTTCTATGCCGCGTTTGAGTTCGAGCGCCTTGCCGCAGTGTGGGCAGGCAGCACCTTCGCAAGCGCTGCAGATGTCCGTGACCAATTCGGATGAGTAGTCACGCGGATAATTGACATTGAGAAGGTGAAATCCTTCTTTGTTCGCCCCCGCGACGAGATTGGGGCAATCCGGGATCAGGTCATCCACGATCACTTTCACGTTCCGCAGCCCAACGGGAGACGCGTATCCGGGAACCGCACCAGTGTGCCTGATCTCTTCTTCAGTCGCCGGGCGCAGATCCCTGGCTTTGACAGCGTTGGCCAGTTTGGTCTCGTTGATTTCCATGTCTCCCCGGATCACGGCAAAAATAAACACGTGCTCCGGCTCCTCTTGCTCCCCCACGTCCGCCATGAAGAAAACAGCCTTGGCGGTCTGATCAGCGCTAATTTTTAGATATTCGCACAGGTCCGCAATGGTGGTCACGTTTGGGGTGGCGATCATCCGCAACGGCAGCTCTTCCTGGGAGTTTGGGACGATTTTTGCGAAACGGGCATTTTGCCTGTTCGCAGCGTAATCGCACACGGAGCAGAACACCAGCGTGTCCTCACCGGTGGGGCTGAGGTACATGAATTCGTGCGCCAGGGAACCTCCCATCATCCCACTGTCTGACTGAACAGCAACGACGGGGAGTTGACAGCGCTCGAAAATCCTGAGATATGCCTGGTAGTGGGCCTGGTACTGCTCATCTAAACCCTCCAGGGAGGCGTCAAGGCTGTAGCTGTCCAGCATGGTGAATTCACGCACACGGATCAGGCCAGCCCTTGGACGGGGATCGTCCCGCCATTTGGTCTGTATGTGATAGACGAGCACGGGAAGCTGCTTGTACGAGTGGATCTCCGTCCTCACAAGCGAGGCGACGGCCTCCTCGTGGGTCATTGCCAGGACAAGATCCCTTGCGTTGCGGTCTTTCAAACGACCCATTTCGAGGCCAATTTTTTGCCAGCGGCCGCTTTCCTTCCACAGGTCAGCCGGGTGAACGACGGGCATGCAGATTTCCTGTCCGCCGATGGTGTCCATCTCCTGCCTCAGGATATCCTGAATGCGCCGTATCGCGCGCTGCGCCAGGGGGAGGTAGCTGAAGATCCCGCTGCCCAGCTGGCGGATATACCCTGCGCGAAGTAGTAGTTGATGGCTGATGCTTTCAGTTCCGGCAGGGTTTTCCCGTAAGGTTGTCGAAAATAATTTTGAAAAGAGCATGGATCAGGCGATCTTTTTGGAAGGTGGCTTGCGTGGTGGTTTGTTTCGAATGGATTTCGAAGGCGTGACTTCGACAGGCTGCGTTGGTGAGGGGCTGGTGTCTCGAGGGATTTGTTTTTGTCTGAAAGAATTCAGATCGATCTTATCTTCCATGGTGACCTGCCCCTTGAGAAAAGCCCCATCTTCTGTCGCCATGGCCACAACGCGCACGTTTCCCCACACCCGTCCGGTGCTGCGGATCTCCAGTTTTTCAGCCACGATGTCTCCATTGATCATCCCGGCGATGATCATCGTGTTGGCCGAAAAGCACTTCCCGCTGACTTTGCCGGTTTCGCCGATGACAAGCATGCCCTGCAGGTGGATCTCACCTTCGAAGTTCCCTTCGATACGGATGCCCCCGCTGCCCTGCAGATCACCCTTCCAGATGATGCCAGGACCCAGCACGGAATTGATGCGGTCGGTTACCTGCTGCTCAGGTTGAGAGGCGGATATAACTCTTCGAAACATGGTTACCCTCCAATGGATGAGTCAATTTTACCTGATAGGGAGGCATCGATGACTAAAGATTCTTTACCCGCGGTTCATGAAACACAGGCCAGATAGTTCCGGCGTGGACAATCGTGCCTGAGGGGACGTCCTGCTTGATGGTCGCGCCGTTGCCGATGCGGACTCGCTCGCCTATGGTGATGTTCAGATTGATCGTCGCGTTCATGCCAACCTGTGAATAATCGCCGATTTTCACGCCTCCCGCCAGTGCCGCCCCGGGAGACAGGTTCACGATCCGTCCAAGCTGGCAGTCGTGCGAGACGATGACCCCGGCATTCAGGACGCTTCCAAAACCCACGCTTGATTCGCTGCTGACATAGCTCTTCGCCAGCACCTGAGCTCCATCCTCTATTCGGGATGAAGGTTCGATATAGGCTTCGGGATGGATCAGGGCGGGAAACGTAAAACCATGCCTTTCAAGCGTGTCAAACACGCGAATGCGTTGATCCACGTCCCCGATTCCCCCCACGGCATTGGCAGCGAACAGCACACCGCTGGAGCGAAGCTCCTCGAGGAGGTCGGATCCACCGAAAACTGGCACGCCGAGCACTTTATCTCCGGTTTTGAGACCATCATCAATGATGCCGACGAGTTGGTACGCTCCCAGAACCTGGATCAGTTCGATTATGGATTTCCCGTGGCCACCGCCGCCATAAAGGATCATCGCGTTGGGAGGAAACTGGTTATATTTCATGTTTCACCTGTATTGATCGTATTGTACAGCATGGAGAGTGGTTGACGCACCTGGAATCGCCACGGAAGACTTTGCCAGGGTTCAGGCACCTTGTTCAAGCCCACCCGGGGGCCGCGGGTGACATCGCGATCCGGAAGCGTCAGCCCTTCAGCGATGAAGAGCGGATTGAGCGGGTCGCACAGATCAAGGCCGTTAAATACTCCATCGATGCGGAGAGCCTGGCACAGCCTGGCGGGGCCATCCGCAATATGCTGCATGCTGTCCCGCTTGCGGTTGATTTGCATTTCACGCTGGCCAGCAACGGGCAGAATGCCCCGGATCAGCACTGCAGCCGGGTAGTCCTGCCGGCCGGTAACACAGTTCATGCACCAGTGCATGCCGTAGGTGAAGTAAACATACGCAAATCCCGCAGGTCCGTACATGACCTCATTCCGCCTGGTCCTGCCGCACCTGGCGTGGCATCCCTGGTCGCTTTCCCCATCATACGCTTCGGTCTCCACGATCAACCCCGTCAGCAAGTTCCCTTCCAGCTTCCTCACCAGAAGTTTCCCCAGCAGATCACGCGCGATCGTCAGCACGTCCCGGTCATAAAAGATGGACGCAAGCGGTCGTGGATCTTTTGAAAAAATGGACACTCTATTTGTGCCCATTTCCATTGGTTTTCGCTGTCAGACGCGGGTCTTTTTCCAGTGTCATCCTCAAACCCGCTGACAGGGGTATCTGGGGTTGGAAACCCAGCTTCTCTCGCGCCTGGCTGATGTCCGCGCAGAGGCGGGAAGGGCCGCCCTCGTTGCGGGGGTTGAAAACCACCTCCGGGTGGCCGCCAGTCACCTCCAGTACCAGGCGTATCAATTCGCGAACACTGGTCTCCACACCGCTGCCGACATTGATGACCTTTTGATTGACATCAGGGGCGGAGGCTGAGGCGGTCATCGCATTCACAACATCGTCTATGTATATGAAGTCACGAGTTTGGTTGCCTTCGTTGTGAGCAACAATGGTTCCATTCTGAAATGCCTGTTTCAAAAAAGACGGGATGACCGGAGTGTGCACAGCCGGCATTTGCTGTCCTGGTCCGTAGGCATTAAATACCCGCAAGCAAACCGTCTCGATATTCCACAGCGAGCCGATCGTGTTCACATAATATTCTGCCGAGAGTTTGGAAACAGCATACGGAGAACGCGGATTGGGCGCGGCGCTTTCGGGTACGGGTTGATCATTCTGATTGCCGTAGATAGCGCCGGAGGAAATGAAGACAACGCGCTTGACGCCCACATCACGCGTGGATTCCATCAGCGTGACCGTGCCGCCCACATTCACGTCCGTGTATTCGCGTGGATACAGGATCGATTCCGGCACGAGAACACGCGCCGCCAGATGGAATACGCATTCGACATCGTGCAGCAGCGTCCACAGGAGCGGGCGATCGTTGACAGAACCGCGGGTGAAGCGCACCTGCGGGTCCAGGCCTTGTGGATCACCTGAGCTCAGGTCATCCACGGCGATGACATCATTTCCGTCAGAAGCCAAACGATTGGCAAGGGCTGTACCCAGGAAACCAGCGGCACCGGTGACTAAGAATCTCATTTTTCTTTAATGTAGATTCGGATTATAGCATAGTGTGATTTTTAGAAAAATCTGATTGTCTGAATGCCGCCAAGCGGTTACAATTCCAATGCTTAGGTGAGCTATGAGAAAAAAGATCATCATCGGTTTAATCAGCGTATTGCTGCTTGCAGCGCCGTCGGGTATTGTGAAGGGTGAATCCGTACCTGGATCCCTGATGGACGCGTTGTGCCTGCCTGGCGTCGATCCCATGGAGCAGATTGGCTGCGGCGAGGATGGCCCTTCTGCTGTCATCACTGAATTCAACAGGTTGGGGATCACCTTCCCGCCTCTGCCGCTGCCTGTCAGGCACACCGACGCCACTTTGGCGGAAATTCCTTATTTTTATGCCAAGCTGAACGAAGACAAAACACCGGCTTTCAACTTCCTGCCGAACAGCTTTGAAGATAATCCCACGAGGTACATCGACGCGGGTTTTAAATATATCTCGTACCTCAGCGTGAACGACACCGACCGGGGTAAATTCTTTCTTTCTCGCAATGGGGATTGGATCGACGGCAGTTACATTGCCAGAGCCAGCATCCCCGTTTTTCACGGCGTGGAGGTCACGGGGAATATACGCTATGGGTTTGGCTGGATCATCGATCCGATTCAGTCGCGGATTGCCGCCGGTTACGATCAGGCTGTGAGTGGTAAAAACTACCAGCGCTTCAATTTCGTGAACGTATACGAAACCATCACTGTCAAGGACACCGATTGGACGAGGATAGGTCCCAATGAGTGGATCGAAAAGCGCAAGGTTGCCAGGGTGCTGCCTGACCCGACTCCTCCTGAGGGTGTGACGAATGGAAGGTGGATCGCGATCAATTTATATGACCAGACACTGGCTGTTTACGAGAACAGCACAATGATCTTTGCCACGCTCATCTCGACCGGCATCGATCCGTACTTCACGCAGCCGGGAGTGTTTCAGATCTACGACATGAAGGAAAAAGACACGATGAGCGGTGCTTTTGCCGCTGACCGGTCCGATTACTATTATCTTGAGGATGTACCCTTCACGATGTACTACGACCAGGCGCGCGCGATCCACGGAGCCTACTGGCACAGCATTTTTGGTTATGAACGCTCGCACGGCTGCGTGAATCTTTCTGTGGCTGACGCGCACTGGGTGTACAACTGGGCTGAAGTTGGAGATTGGGTGTACGTTTGGGATTCATCCGGCAGGACGCCGACAGATCCCGCCTACTACACCCAGGGCGGCGCTTAAGGCCTGAAATTTCGAATTGCGCAGAGGACTTTCTTAAGCTACACTCAAGGGGGAGAGTGTGATCATGCTTTTCATTGGTGTCGATCCGGATGTACAGCGTAATGCATACTGCATGGCAGTGCTGGACGAGGAAAGAAAGATTCTGGCTCTGTCCACTGAAAAACTGCGCTCGGTGTACGCCTACCTGGCAGGGGTCACGCAGGGGATCGTCGGGATCAACGCTCTGATCAGGTATCAGCACAGCAGACGGACAGCAAGGCCGGATCGGATCGACAAACCTCATTTCCAATCCGCCGCAGAACGAAAAAAACCAATCCCGGACAGTGATCCATCTACCGCGGCGCCTTCGAGGCTGGGCGGGAAAGTTGTGACGCTTCAGGAAGGAATTGAGAGCCTCGGATACAACCCCATCGCGAAAAAAGGAAGTCCCAGGCGCTTCTTTCTCTCGAAGGCTGAAGAGGTTTTCCAGGACATCGTTTCAGGAAGATTGCTGCCGCCGGGCGGCGATGCCAGCCGCTGGCAGAGGCAGCTGCTGCTTTTGGAGCAGGAAATTCCCCTCCCGGATGTCATGCAGTACTTTGAGGAGGTGACGCGTTTCCGGATCCTGCAGGGGACCCTTTCGGAGGAACTGGTCTATCAGCACACCGAGCTCAACGCGATCCTGCTGTCGTGGCTGGGATGGCTGGAGAGCTTTCAACCTGACCGAATCAAAGTACGGAATGAAAACCGCGTTCGGTACCAGGCGCAGCCCCCTTACCAGGCAGAGCACGAAGAAGATTGATTTGTCAGCTTAATGAAGATCATGCTAGAAGTTGCACGGATCATTAAGAATTACGAAGGCAAACCTCTCCTGCGGGGCGTGTCATTCAAGGTCCGCAAAGGCCAGACCGTATGCCTTTTGGGACCTTCCGGCAGCGGTAAAAGCACGCTGCTGCGCATCATTGCCGGTCTGGAAGATGCGGAAGGCGGGAAGGTATTCTGGGATGGACAGGACATCTCATCAGTGCCCGTGTATCAGCGGCAGTTTGGACTCATGTTCCAGGACTACGCGCTTTTCCCGCACAAGACCGTTTCGGAGAACGTGTCCTTTGGATTAAAGATGCAAAAATTATCCAAGGAGTGCCTTGACACTCGCACCCGGCTGGCACTGGAGCAGGTTGACCTGCTTGGGCTGGCTGAAAGGAGGGTCACCGACCTTTCCGGCGGGGAACAGCAGCGAGTGGCCTTTGCCAGAGCGCTTGCTCCGCGGCCGCGTTTATTGATGCTGGACGAACCTCTGGGCGCGCTGGATCGCGGCCTGCGTGAGCAGCTCATGCAGGACCTCAGGCAGATGCTGCGGGCGATTCATACTCCCGCGGTTTATGTCACTCACGATCAGGAGGAGGCCCTTTTTCTGGCGGATCGTCTGGTGATACTTCACGAGGGTTTGATCATTCAGGAGGGGACGCCAGAGTCCATTTACAGAAAACCCGCTTCGGAATGGGTGGCCCGATTCTTGGGGATGAAGAACATCATCGAGGGCGAGGTTGAATCGATCGATCCGATCATCGTCAGCACCGCGGTCGGTCGCTTCTCCCCTGGTCAAAAGCCCTCTGGTATTCGCGTTGGGCAGCCAGTGAAGCTGGTATTCCCTGTCAACAGCGCCATTCTTTCAAAAAGGGCATGCCGGCTCAATTGTATTCAAACCACAGTCAAGGATTGCACATTCAGCGTGGCTGGTTATCGCTGGCATGTTCAAACAGTCCGATATGGGGTCATGCACTTTGACCTGGCTGAAAAGGCGAAGATCGGTGGTGAACATTACCTGTCCATTTCCCCTCAAAAAATCATATGCTTATTTGAAAAAAGAAAGGTCGGGTGAGGGCTTCACCCGACCTTTGGTCATGCAGCGTAATATCCCAGGTACCCGAAAAGCTCCCGCCACCATTCAGGGATGTTCCTGAAGAAGGCGATCACCCCCCATATCAGTAATCCGCAGATGACTATTCCGAAGATTATAGCGATGATGATGATCACCTCGGAGGCGCGCATGCCCTTCTTTTTTCCCTCATAAGGGGCAACCGTTGGAGGGGTGATCTTGGATGGACCATCTGCCACCGGGACGGCAGCAGGCTTTTGTATTTCAGGTGCTGCTTGATTGGTTGTATTGTTTTTACTCATGATTACCTCTTATTTAAATATACGAGACGCGCTCTGCAAGGTTTCTACCTCTTGGGTCCTTTTTTGATGATCTCCCCCTCGATACCCTGACGATCTTGTTGAGCTTTTTTCTTTTCTTTTTCCAGCCTTTTTTTCTCAGCGCGCTTCACCAAAAAGCGGATAAGCAGGATGATCAGGATCACGAATACAATAAAGACCGGAATGACGATCCAGGGCCAGATGGCGGAGGCCACGGAGAGGACGCTGGACACGCCATCCTCGGCCATGCTGACCGGAACATTCGCGGAGGTGCCTGTTGTCACAGTCACTGCCGGGCGGACCACCGCCGATTTGACCGTGTGAATGCTTCCCGCGACCAGGATACCCATCGCGATGGCGAGGATCGGGTTCACCTCAACCTTGGAACTGGAGGTTGTCGCGGCAAAAACGATCGCGCCAGCTGCCGGGCGGATGAATGTCATGATGGCGTCGTTGACATGGTTTACCGCGGGGATCTTGTCCGATATGAATTCTATGGCGGTCAGAACGATCAACAGGCCAATGATCCACCAGCTTTCCAGCGCGTCCCAGGGCTTGGCCAGCGTGATGAGGTTGGTGAATTTTGCCAGCAGGGATATGACGAGCAGCGGAATGTAGGCATTCAAGCCGGCGCTTGCGGCCAGTCCGAACGCGGTCAAAATACTTGAGAAGTCCAAAATAACCTCCTACTTAATCATAACACCTGGAAGGACTGCCAGGTGCCGGTCACGACATAACGCAGAGCGTCAAAAATCCCGATTTGGACCAGTGCGGTCCCAAACCCAGCTGTCAACCAGATCCACAGCTGCGAAAAGTGTGTGAAGCGCGTTTCTTTTTTTAGAAATATGATCCACAGCATGCTGTATGACAGGGTTAGAATGAAAACGACCGAGAGAATGCTGATCACTGAAAGGATCGCATTCATCATTCCCAGCTGGAGCAGCACGAGGGAGGCACATCCCATCGCGATCAGCAGCAAAAAGGAGAACTGCTTGAAATTCTGAACCGCCGCCTCATCGAGTGAGTCCATCCAGGCGGTTTGATGAAAGAGAGGAAGCAGGATCACCGGAAAGCTGATACCAAGCGCGGCTCCGCTCAAAAGCCGCATCCAGTTCGTCGGCTGGTAGAGGATAAAATTTATGGGCAGAGAAGAGAGCAGCGAATTGATGCCATCCAGCGCGAAGAGCGCCAGGATTACACCCAGAGCGATCATGATACCTTTCGGCGGCAGCGCGGAAAACCTTTTTTTGCGCCCGAGAACAGCAAAACCGACAGCCGCGCTGATGTACATGCCCGTGCAGCGGGCGCACAGCGGCATTTTTTGCCCAAAGAAGAAGTAAGATCGCTCGGGCTGCTGATGGCAGATGCTGTAACCCACAGCGTCAAGCTTGCCCCAGAAACCGGATGGCGTGAGCAATAACCAGGCAAGGAAACCCGCTGCGACAAGAATAGGCAGGAACACTTTCACATCTAGTATACGCAAAGGTGGGCGCCTGGATTCGTTCATTCCAGCTCATTGTATCGGAATTTTATTAGAATCGTGAAGGAATCATTTAACCAACCATTTTCGATTATGATACTAAAAAATTCATCTGAGGTGTTTTATGAGACGCAGAACAATCATCCCCTTGATTATTTTCGCCGCGTTAGTCAGCGCATGTTCGGCCAATGGTTCATCCACGCCTTCAACAGCAACGCAGACCCCTTTCGCACCCGCGGCGTCAAATGATCCTGCCTTCACACTCGCGCCGCCTCAAACAGCCACCCCTGAAGCATCGCCAACCTCCCCCTATCCGGTGGAAGGCCGGGGACCCAGCAATTTCGATCCGGGCGTCAACCCTTTGACGGGGCTCGAAGTGGAACACCCGGTCAATCTCGATCGCAGGCCGATCATTGTCAAAGTCGAAAACCTGCCCCGCGCGCACAGACCTCAATGGGGGCTTGCGGACGCGGATATCGTGTTTGAGTACTACACGGAGGAGGGAACGACCCGCTTTGCTGCCATCTACTACGGTCAGGACTCGAACAAGGTCGGTCCGATACGCTCCGGGCGTTACTTTGACATCAACCTGGTGCAGGGCTACAAATCGGCTTTTGTGTTTGGCTATGCCTGGGCGCCCATCCTGCAGAAGTTCCAGAACAGTGATTTTGGCAACCGCTTGATCCTCGAAGGGGACCTGACAGCACCAGCGCTTTTCCGCGGGGAAGACAGGATCCTTTTCACCGACACATCGCTCCTGGCTTCAGTCGAACAAAGGCTGGGGATCGACAATTCCAGGCAAAACCTGGATGGCATGTTTTTCAAGCAGGAGAAACCTGTCAATGGTTCGGCCGCGGATGTTATCTACACGCGGTTTTCCAGCGCGATCTTCAATCAATGGTCATACGACGCTGAGAGCGGACGATACGCACGCTCCTCGGACGCGGATAATGCCTTTTCCATCCCCGAGGAGGTCTACACCCCCCTCACGGACAGGAACACGGGCGAGCGGATCGGGGCGGAAAATGTCGTGATCATTTTTGTCGAGATGCGCTATGTGGTCAAAACCGATACCGAGGAGGTCACCGATGCGACATTGCTGGGTTCGGGCCAGGCCTACATCGCCCGCGATGGACAGATTTACCCCGTCACATGGCAGAGGGCGAATTCTCAGAGCGTGCTGACGCTGATCGGCCAGGATGGGCTGCCTTTTCCTTTCAAACCAGGTCAAACCTGGTTCGAAATCATGGGAATGACCTCGACGGTGTCGCAGCCAGATGATGCCACCTGGCGCTTCACGTTCAGGATCCCGTGAAAAACAATGGGTGACGTAGAGCTTGATTCAGATGTCAGGCTCTTTTCACGGATACAATACGCTTATGAGAACTGCTGTCTGGTGGATACGCAGAGATATCCGCCTGGAGGACAATCCAGCCCTGCGGATCGCTGCCTCCTCGGCTGATCGGGTGATCCCGCTTGTCATTCTGGATGAAGATATCCAGCGCTGCAGCTGCCCGCGCAGATTGAGCGCTTTTCTGGCCGCGGTGGATAATCTCAAAACACGGCTGAATGAGAATCACTGCGACCTGGCGCTGCGTCAGGGCAAAACCGAGGAGGTTCTGCCCCGTTTCGTTCGGGAGACAGGTGCCAGCGAGGTGATCGCGGAGGAGGATTTTTCACGCTACAGCCGCTCCCGGGATGACCAAATCAGGCAGGCTGTTGCGTTGCGGTTGACGGAAGGGCTGACCATCCAGCATCCTTCCCTGGTCAGGCAGTCCAACGGGAATCCCTACACGGTTTACACCGCTTTCAAGAACGCGTGGAAAAAGCTTCCCTTACCACGAACACCACTCGAAGAAATACCTTTTACGAAATTGCGCGCATACCAGCCAGTTACCGATGCAGCTCAGGCAGCGTCCGCGTGCGGAAGGGATCTGCTCTCTGAGGGGGAGGTGTCCCGTCAGCTGGAAGAATTCCTGTCCAACAAATCATCCCGGTACGATAGTGCACGGGATTTTCCCGCCGAGGAAGGGACAAGCCTGCTCTCCGCATGCCTGCGGTTCGGGGTGCTCTCCTCCCGTAAAGCGATGAGCTCCGCGCAGACACTGTTTTCCACCGAGGGGCAGTCCGCACTCATGGGGCTGCGGGTTTGGATGGATGAGCTGATCTGGAGGGATTTTTTTCATAATATCCTCTTCTACTATCCCCATGTCCAAACCGGACCTTTCCGGGAGAATTGGCTGAAGATTCACTGGGAAGATGACCCGCAAAAATTCGCCGCCTGGAAGAACGGGATGACCGGGTATCCGATCGTTGACGCGGGGATGCGGCAGCTCAGGCAGACCGGCTGGATGCATAACCGCGTGCGCATGATCACAGCCTCATTCCTGGTCAAGGACCTTTTCATCAACTGGCAGGAGGGCGAACGCTGGTTCATGGCTCAGCTGATCGATGGCGACCCGGCACTCAACAACGGGAACTGGCAGTGGGCTGCAGGCTGCGGTACGGACGCCGCTCCCTACTTCCGCGTGTTCAATCCAACCCTGCAGAGCCGGAAATTCGATCCGCGCGGTGAATACATCCGGCGCTGGATTCCGGAATTGAGAAACGCGCCTGATGAATCCATCCACGCCCCCTGGCTCATGCCTCTGGATGCGCAGACCCACCTTGGCATCAGGATCGGCCTGGATTATCCAGCACCGATTGTCGACCACGCGCTAGCCAGGGAGAGGTTCATCGAGCAGATCAAATCCCAGCTGCGCGGGGCACCCCTTGACAACTAGCAAGCGTGTGCAATAATAAGGTTGGATGCCCTCACACAGCTATCCCACCGATGAGGAGGTGATGTTGCCCATGGCTAGTTTTGACCCATGCGCTGCGGAAACCCTCCTCGCTGGACGATAAGGGATCCGCAGCGCCACGACAGAAAACCGCCAATTTGGCGGTTTTCTGATTGACTCCACACTGAAACCGTGTATGATTT
>CAZCHK010000014.1:35674-48220 GCA_964498605.1 uncultured Anaerolineaceae bacterium
TTCAGTAACTCAATTGGACCGATCCCCGGAGCTGGATGCCGGGGATTTCATTTCGAATACTATAATATACTAAGAAGTAGTATTGAAAGAATATATATGTTAGAAAACATGACGCAACAACGATCTGATTTTCACGCCATGCCGCTGGGCGAAGTTTTCACAGCGCTTGAGACCAGAACTCAGGGATTGACTGCGACGGAAGTCAATGAGCGCATCCTCAGGTTCGGAAAAAATGAGATTCGAAAGATCAAAGGCAAACCTCTGATCGTGAAATTCCTGGCGAACTTCACCCACCTGATGGCGGTTTTGTTGTGGGTGGGGGGGATTGCCGCGTTCATCGCCAGGATGCCGCAGCTGGGAATTGCCGTGTGGGCAGTCATTTTAATTAACGGGGTTTTCAGCTTCTGGCAGGAATTTCGCGCCGAGAAAGCTACGGAAGCCCTGCAAAAGCTGCTTCCAACCTACACCCGGGTGATCCGGGAAAGTGAAGAGAAGAAGATCCTGGCTGAAGATCTTGTTCCGGGGGATATCATCCTGCTGGCGGAAGGGGATCATATTTCAGCGGACGCCAGATTGATCAACCAGGCTGAGCTGCGCTGCGATCAATCGACCTTGACCGGCGAAAGCAGGCCCGTTGAAAAAGCGGTTGAAACGGTAAAGAAAGCCAATCTGTCCTTCACGGAATTGCCCAACCTGGTCTTCGCCGGCACCAATGTGGCATACGGAACAGGCAAGGCGGTCGTGTACGCGACTGGCATGAACACGGAATTCGGCAAGATCGCCAATCTGACCCAGGAAATGCACGAGGACCTGAGCCCTCTGCAAAAGGAGATCAAGACCGTCACGCGTACCGTTACGCTCATCGCCGTGGGCGCGGGGATCCTTTTCTTCATCCTCGCAGTGCTGTTCACCAGGATCACGTTTGCAGAAAGCTTCATCTTCTCGATCGGGATGATCGTCGCCTTCGTTCCTGAAGGGCTGCTCCCGACGGTCACACTGGCGCTGGCCATGGCGACCCAGCGGATGGCCAAGCGCAACGCTTTGATCAAGAAGCTTTCCGCTGTCGAAACGCTTGGCTGCACGACCGTGATCTGCACGGACAAAACCGGGACTCTGACTCAAAACGAAATGACCGTTAAATCGATCTGGCTGCCAGCGATCGAGGATGAGGTGAAAGGCTTTTCACTGCAGGTCACCGGGACAGGTTACGCGCCCGAAGGAGAGATCAGACACGAAGGGCGGCGCCTTCTCGCGCCTCAGAACAAGAACCTCAAACAGCTCCTCCGCGCAGCTGGATTGTGCAATAACGCCAAGCTGGTACCGCCGAGCCGCGCAGAGGATGCCGAGGAAAAGGAAAAACGCTGGAGCGTTCTGGGAGATCCCACGGAGGCCTCCCTGCTCGTGGCCGCGGCTGAGGGGGGGGTAGACCTCGAGGATGAGGAGGGATTCTCCCCCAGGGTGAGAGAAATCCCCTTTGATTCCCGCCGCAAGAGGATGACCACCATTCATCGCCTGCAGGAAACATCCCGCTTCGCTGTACCGCGAAGAGGAACCAAAAGTGAGATTGCTTACGTGAAAGGCGCTCCCAAGGAGGTCCTGGATCTCTGCGTGAGTGTTTTTGCCAACGGCGAGGCGCTAAAATTATCTGCTGAACTACGCGAAAAAGTGATGTCAGCCAATGATGAAATGGCGCGCGCAGGCTTGCGTGTTCTGGCCATGGCGCAACGCGCGCTGCCCGCGGACACAACAAAATACGACATTGAAAATATCGAAAAAGATCTGACCTTCCTGGGGCTGGTGGCGATGATGGATCCTCCCCGGGTGGAGGTGGCTGAAGCGGTCAGCAAGTGTCGAACGGCGGGGATCCGGGTGATCATGATCACGGGTGATTATGGTTTAACCGCTGAAAGCATTGCCCGCAAGATCGGGATTATCGAAACCAGGCACGCCCGTATCATTACCGGTTTCAACCTCGAAAGCATGAGCGAAGACGAGCTGAAGAGTGCCTTGAAAGAGGAAGTGATCTTCGCGCGGGTGGCTCCCGAGCACAAGCTGCGCGTTGTCAGCGCGCTGCAGGAACTGGGAAATGTCGTCGCAGTCACCGGCGATGGCGTAAATGATTCCCCAGCGTTGAAGAAAGCAGACATTGGTGTTGCCATGGGCATCACCGGCAGCGATGTTGCCAAGGAAGCCGCGGACATGATCCTCACCGACGACAACTTCGCTTCCATCGTGAATGCCATTGAGGAAGGTCGTTCGGTGTACGCCAATATCAAGAAATTCACGACCTACATCTTCACCAGCAACACGCCTGAGATCGTGCCGTTTGTTCTCAATGTCATGTCCCAGGGGCGCATCCCCATCGCGCTCAATGTCATGCATGTACTGGCCATCGACCTTGGAACGGATATTATTCCCGCGCTGGGGCTGGGGGCTGAGAAACCCGAACCAGGCCTGATGAACAACTCCCCGCGCAATCTCAAAGACCATGTCATCGAGAAGAACATGCTCATCAGGGCATATTCTTATCTGGGATTGACCCAGGCTGCCGTCTCCATGCTCGCTTTTTATTTCTATTACTGGACGAATGGATACGCGGGGAAATGGATCGACCTGCCCGGCGATGGCGCGATCTATGCCGCGGCGACCGCCATGGCATTAGGTGCGGTTGTGGCAACCCAGATCGGAAACCTGTTCACGCAGCGAACGGAAAAGACCTCGATTTTCAGAATACCGCTGTTCAACAACAAAATGATCTGGCTTGGGATCGTCTCTGAAGTTGCGATCATCATCGCCATCGTTTATGTTCCATTTCTGAACAGATTCATTGGAACGGGTCCTTTTGAAGCGAAGTACTGGCTGTTCCTGCTCGCTTTTGCGCCGATCCTGATCATTCCAGATGAGATCGTAAAGTTTTTCAAGCGGCGTAAAGAAAAAAAACTTGGAGGTGCTGAGTGAAAAAGAATATCATCATCATCGGCTGCGGACGGGTCGGCTCCGGGCTGGCAAGATTCCTGAGCCAGAAAGGCCACACCATCACGGTGGTGGATAATGATCCCGATTCATTCGACGCTTTGGGTGAGAATTTTAAGGGGAGAACGGTATGCGGCATCGGGTTCGACCGCGAAGTGCTGCTGCGGGCGGGGATTGATCAATGCGATTCTCTGGCCGCCGTGACGGTAAGCGATGAGGCCAACGTGGTGGCGGCGCGCATGGCAAAAAAATTCTTCAAGGTACCCCGCGTGGCAGCCAGGATATACGATCCGCGCAAAGCAGAGATCTACCGTCGTTTTGGTCTGCAAACGATCTCACCCGTCGCGCTTGGGATTTCCCGCATGGCGGAGATACTTACCTTTTCGCAGCTGAACGCGGTCGCAACGATCGGCACAGGCGAAGTGGATTGCGTGGAGCTGGAGATCATCCCCCGCCTGGTGGGCCGCATGGTCAGTGACCTGACCATGCCAGGGGAAGTGAATGTGATCGCCATCAGCCGTGGCGGGAAAACGATCCTGCCTACGGCCGGAACGACCTTCGAGGAGGGTGATCTTGTTCACCTGGCAGTGGTCAGTTCAGCGACTGATAAACTTAAAAAACTGGTGGAAGGATAGCGGAGGAGAGCACCATGAATGTGATTATCGTCGGTGGTGGAAAAGTCGGAGAATACCTGGCGGAGTTTTTAATCAAGTTGAACCACAAGGTCAAGCTGATCGAGGTCCACCGGGAAGATTATGATCAACTTATAAAAACATTTCCTAAAGATGTGATCGTGCTGGGCAACGGTTCAGACCCTGAGGTGCTTGAATCCAGCGGCATCCGCAAAGCTGATGTCGTCGCGGCTGTCACCGGATTGGATGAAGTGAACCTGGTTGTGACAAGTCTTTCAAAACTGGAGTTTGATGTGCCCAGGACGATCGCCCGCGTCAATCATCCAAAGAACGCCTGGATGTTCACCTCGGAGATGGGCGTAGATGTGGCCTTGAACCAGGCGGACCTGATTGGCAGAATGGTCGCGGAAGAAATGTCCATGGGGGACATGATCATCATGTCTCAGCTCCGTAAAGGGCAATTCTCGCTGGTAGAGGAGAAGGTCGCCCCCGGAGCCCCCGCCAACGGGAAAACCATCAAAGAGCTGAATCTGCCCCCTGAATGCATCTTTGCCGCGGTGTTGCGCAAAGGCGAGATGATCGTGCCCCACGGGGATCTGAAGCTGGAGGAATGTGACGAGGTGATCGCGGTCGTGCACTCGTCACAGCTGTCCGCCCTGGCAGGCGTTCTGGGCGATTGAGTGTGTTCCGTCACGGGAAATGATGATTTTTATTCTCTCTGATATGGATATAATCTCTCAGGCTTGAACTGGATTAGACAGGAGAAAATTCATGGGCATACACCTGTATCTCTCAATGTTACCGGAAGCGCTGATCGCTTCCATGCTCGACCCGGAAGAATTCGGGATCTATTATGCTGTCGGTTCAAAGAAGAAAGCCCGTGGACAGGCGATCTTTTTCGAGATCGACCCTGGTTTCCGACATAAGGAATTGCAGATCGAGGAAGGATTGACCCGCTGCGTGCCCCATCCTGACGGCTCTCCGAAACGGTCGATATACTTCTCGGTGTATCGGGTCCTGGAAAGGGTGAACCTGGATGCCATCATGAAGCTGTACCTGACTACCCCCGACGGGCGCAGCCTGGGCATTGAACCTGCCACCAGAGTGCCTGAGGACACCTTCGGTCTGCATCTTTACCAGGAGATCGCGCCCGTGCATCCGATGGTCGTGAGCACCTTTGGTCCCAAGGCTTTTCATAAACTGATCACTGTGTCTCCGGAATCTCTCCTGACGCTGCCCGCGATCTGCTTCGCGGAGCTGCGATTGGGCGAACTGGCCAACGACCCCGAAAACGGCGATATCGCGGATCTTCCCTATCCCAACATGGACCACCTGCGCACCTGTCTGTCGGAACTGGCCACGAAAACAACGCACAGCAAGATGGTTGATCGAATCCATTCCGGGACATTTCCCTATCGAACCATCAAGAGCGGGATCTTCGTCGGCAACAAGGAAAAATTACTCTACTTCCCGCTTCCATCCCGAGATGAATTAAAAGCCAAACACTACAATTGGTGGCGATCCGCGAACATGTAGGCCGACCTGAGGAGCATCAATCGATGATAGATCAAAACTTATTCATATGGGGAGCCATCGCGGCTGGAGTGATTTCGGTCGCCATGGCGATCGTTCTATTTTTTTGGGTCCTGCGCCAAAAAGCCGGTACGGAGAAAGCGCAGCAGGTTGCCGGATGGATCAGGGATGGCGCCCGCTCCTATTTGAAACGGCTTTATTCAGCCCTGGCGATCGTGGTGATCATCGTTGGTGTCGCCATCGCGCTGATATTCGGATCCGGTATCGAAACTGACAATCAGCTTAATATCGGCATGGGGGCGGTCATGGCGCTTGCTTTCCTGTTCGGCGCGGCCTGCTCCGCTGCGGCGGGTTTCATGGGCATGACCATCGCCGTGGCAGCCAACGTGAGAACCGCCACCGCGGCAGGGCAGAGCATTAACAAGGCCTTTCGCGTTTCGTTTTTTGCCGGTGCAGTGATGGGGCTGGCGATGGTTGGACTGGCTGTCATCGGCATGGGTGTGATCTTCCTGCTCACGGGCAACCCGACCGTCGTCCTGGGATTCAGCTTTGGCGCGTCCACGCTGGCGCTGCTGGCGAAGGCCGGCGGGGGAATTTACACGAAATCCGCTGATATTGCGGCGGACCTGGTGGGCAAGGTTGAAGTGGGCATTCCCGAGGACGACCCGCGCAACCCGGCGGTCGTCGCGGATAACGTGGGGGACAATGTCGGTGACGTGGCGGGTATGGGCTCCGATATTTTCGACAGCTACGTGGCATCCACAGTCGCGGCGATGCTGCTCGGCACATCCCTGTTCGCTGGGAATGCGGAACAGGTGAAATACACCATCTTTCCCATCGCCTTGTGTGGGTTGGGGATCCTGGCTTCGCTGATCGGCATTCAATTCGTGCGCGTTGGTGAAAAAGGTAAACCAGGTGTAGCGTTGAACTTCGGCACCATCCTGACCTGCGTCATCCTGGCGGGTTTTGCCACTGCCTTTGTCCTCCTGTTCCAATACAACCTGGGTGTCCTGTGGGCAACACTGGCGGGCTTGGTGACCGGTGTGATTATCGGTTTTACCTCGGAATTCTTCACCTCGGACGCCTATAAACCGGTGCGCAACACGGCCAAGGTCTCCGGTTCCGGAGCCGCGATCACCATCATCAACGGCTTCAGTTATGGTCTGATCAGCATTGTTCCTTCCATCATCGGCATCGCGCTGGCAACCTTCGTTTCCTATTACTTGATGGAAGCCGCTATGCCGGGATTCGGCATCTACGGAGTGGGCATCAGCGCAGTTGGATTGCTTTCGGTCAGCGGTATGGTCGTCTCGGCGGATGCCTACGGGCCGATCGTGGACAACGCGCGCGGAATCGCCGAAATGGCAGGCATGTCGCAGGAGGTCATCGATACCGCGGATGTGCTGGATTCGGCTGGCAACACTGCCAAAGCCATCACCAAAGGTTTTTCGATCAGCGCCGCGGCGCTCACCGTGCTGGCGTTGTTCGCGGCGTATAAGGAGGTGGTCGACGCGGCCATGCCTCACGCGCTCGAGATCAGCCTGAACGATCCCATCGTGGTCATCGGGGCGTTCATCGGGTCGTTCACGCCGCCGCTTTTCAGCGCGCTGACCATGCTGGCGGTCACCGGGAATGCTTTTGAAATGATCAAGGAGATCCGCAAGCAGTTCGAGGATTTCCCGGGGATATTGGCCGGAACCCAGCTTCCCGATTACTCGCGGTGCGTCAGCCTGGCGGCCCAAGGCGCGCTGCGATCGCTGATCCTGCCTGCCGCTCTCGCGATCCTGCTGCCTGTGGGAGTGGGATTCCTGATGGGTCCGGAAGCGCTGGGAGGCTTCCTTGGCGGTTCGATCTTCTCGGGCATTGTCTTCGCGCTGTTCATGTCAAACGCGGGTGGGTTGTGGGACAACGCCAAGAAGTACGTCGAGACCGGGCAGTTTGGCGGTCCCGGGTCTGAAGCGCACAAGGCCGCCGTGGTCGGCGACACTGTTGGAGACCCGTTCAAGGATACCGCCGGACCTTCCATCAACACGCTGATCACGGTCATGTCGCTGGTCAGCTCCCTGGTAGCGCCTTTGATCGCGAAGTACGCCCTTTTTGGCAGGTAGGATAATTTCTTATTCCTCAAAGGACCAGGAAAGAAAAGCTTCCAGAACTTTCAGGTTGATCTCCAGATCCTCGTCGTAATGATTACGCAGTTCCACATCCAGGGCAGGAATGCCCTGGATGGCTGCCCAGTCCACGAACATCCCCGTGTACAGACAACCCGTGTCGATGGGTGGATACGGATAAGGGCTCACAGCCGCCACGGCCTCAGCCAGCGACCTTGACTCCGGGGTGGGAGGAAGTCCGCCTGGGAAGATTCCCAGCGCTGCGCTGTGGTAGCTGATGATGGCGTCAAAGTGGTGCGCGTGAATAAAACTTGCGAGCACTCTGGTTTCCGGCTCGGACATCGGGAACGGACCGCCCGTCGTTGGCATCTGGTTCCAGCACCCTTGTCGAGGCCACTCAGCCTGCCAACCCGCGTCCCAGTTGCGGTTCAGATCCACGCCGCTGGCATTCACCCGGCCCTGGCTGACCTCACCTTTCGCCGCGCCGTCCGGGTTCAGGCAGGGAAGGATATACAGGGTGACGCTCTCGGGGATCAGCTCAGGCTGGGCGTACAGCTTTTCGATAAGCAGATTCAGGAGGGATGTCGTGTTCCATTCAGTGCCGCCGTGGATGCCCCCGACCAGGAGCCTTTCGGACGCGCCGTTCCCGAAGCGGTAAAGCAGTATTTTCCTGCCTTCGATGGAGCTGCCGATGCTCACAGGCCCAGACGCGTAAACAGTGGGGAGAACGACAGGCGTCCGGGTTGGAGCGGTTGTGAAAGTAGGATAGGGTGTGCCGGTTGAGGCCATCACGAATTTGATCGGGGGAAGCTGCGTGGGGGTCACCGTGGGCTGTGTGCTCAATCTTTCCAGGGCATGACCTTGGTCACAATCGGTAGATAATAATATCGACCCAAGGCAAAACAGGGTGGCAATGATACAATAGAGCCTGCGATTTTGAGACTGAACGGTTTGCAATGAAATTCTATGCGTAACACTCAAGAGTTCACCAACATGGTTGAAAATTATAGCATCACATCAGGCATGCATCCACATTCCTGTAACCCAGCTCTTCGGACGTATCAACAACCTCATATTGTTTTCTTGTTTTCGGATACAGGTGGAGGGCACCGCAGCGTTGCCCAGGCGATCATTGAAGCGATTAACATCGAGTTCCCCCAGCAATTCACGTGGCAGATGGTGGATTTCTTCAAGGATTACACTCCCTTTCCGTTCAACACCGCAGGCCCGACCTACCCCCCCATGTCACGCATGAAGTGGTTGTGGGGACCGGGGTTCCGCTTCCTGGATGATCCAAAGCACATGAACGCGGTCTATGACCTGCTAAAGCCCATGTCCAATCGGGCCGCCAGGCAGATCCTGACCGATCACCCCTGCGACCTGCTGGTGTCCGTTCATTCGCTCGTGAACCGACCGGCACTCGAAAGCGAAAAGGATGTGGATCTCCTGACTGTTGTCACCGACCTGGTCACAGCCCCGTCTGCCTGGTTTCAGCCGCACTGTGACCTGATGACCGTGCCGACTGAAGAAGCCAGACAGAAAGGGCTCCGCCTGGGTGTGCCGGAATCAAAGATGATACTGACCGGATTGCCGATTGCCGACAAGTACTGCCACCCGCTGGGAGACAAGGTGGAACTGCGGGAATACCTGGGCTGGGACGAAAATATCCCCGTGATTCTATTGGTGGGCGGGGGCGAAGGGATGGGAAACCTGGAGCAGACAGCGCGAGCGATCGACAATGCCGGGATCGCGGGCCAGCTGATCATCGTGTGCGGCCGTAACAAGGGTCTGCGTGAAAAGCTGGACAAGCAGCGCTGGAAGATTCCGGTCAAGGTGTACGGCTTCGTCAGCCAGCTGCCCGCCTTCATGCAGGCAGCGGATATGATTGTCACCAAGGCTGGTCCTACGACCATCTGTGAAGCCTTCGCCAGCGGGCTGCCGATCATCGTTTCCAGCTACGTGCCCGGACAGGAAAAGGGGAATGTGGCCCATGTTGTCAAAACCGGGGCAGGGGTGTATGCACCCAACACAACCCGGTTGATCGCGACCATACGAGAATGGATCGAACACCCCGAGGATTTGAAAAAATATGCCGCGGCATCCGCAAAGGCAGCCAGACCAGACGCGGGCCGGGAGGTTGCCAGGATCATCGCGCGAACCATCAGGGGATGATCCCGGCAGGAATACTGACGAATTAACCTATCTTGTCAAGGTGCCCAATGCCGCTTACCTTGCCTGTGACCTTGGCTTCTCCACTGTAATCGATACTGCCAACCCCGCTCACCGTCGCATTGAGTGTCTGTGTTACCTTCACCTTCGCGCTGCCAACTCCTGACACGACCACACGGGCGGTTTGAGCTTCCAGCTTGGGAGAATCCAGGCTGCCGGCACCGGAGAGCTGGGCCTGCAGATCGTTTACTTTGCCGGCGGCATTGATGCTGCCCGCCCCGCTGAGAGTCACCGACAGCGACGCGTAGTCCAGGGATTGGAGCTTGAGGCTGCCGGCTCCGCTCAGGGCGACAGACAATGAATCACCTTTCAATGGCGTGGCTTCGACCGTTCCGGCTCCAGACAGACTCAACGCGGAGAGATCTTTGACGCTGACGTAGTAATTTATGGGACCCGCGCCAATGAAGCGCAGTCCAAGGATATCCCGCCATTCCGTGTGGTATTTTATGATTAGAACTCCATCCACCACTTCGGTAGTAATCTGCTGCAGTATCTCATCGCTGGCTTCCACCGCCACCTCGTTCTTCTCCCCCTGGCTCAAGTACATCGTGCCGATGCCCTTGAACTGGATCTGGGAAAACGGATCAACCTGCCTAACTTCTCTCGGATTGCTCATGTGCACCTCGTTTCTTTCTATATCAATTTACGAAAAAGGGAGATCAAAGTTTCGAATCTGCCAGGATAAACACTTGCTATAATCAGTCCATGGTATCGAGCGGGATCAATAAATCGCCTCTTTTTTCGGACCTGCCTGACGCGGACATCGACCGGATCGGAAAGTGCGGTAGGATCAGGATGTACGCGAAGGGCGAGATGCTTATCCACATGGAGGACGAAAGAACAGAGGTGTTCTTCATCCTGGAGGGGGCGGTCAGGGTCTTCCGGGTCAGCCGGGACGGTCGCGAGCAGGTTCTTTCATATATGAAAGCTGGAGACATTCTCAATTTACCCACCGCGTTTCTGGAGCAGAAAAGATCTCCTGCGTTTGCTCAATCGATGACCCGAATCAGCGCGCTGGCTGTGAGGCTGGATTCACTTCGCGAAATGGCTGCTGAAAGCCCTGGTATTGCCCTGTGGTTATTGAGAGAGCTCTCCAGGAAGCTGCAGTACATGACCGATCTGGTTCACAATCTCAGCCTGCTGGATGTACGCAGCCGGTTGGCGAGGTTCCTGCTGGAGAAACACCGTGCACCGGATCCCGCCACCAGGTGGACGCACGAAAAGATCGCCCTGCAGATCGGCACATCCCGGGAGGTCGTCAGCCGCATGCTCAAAGCGCTGTCCAAGGATGGACTGGTCAAATTGGAACGGGGAAAACTGATCATCGTAAATGAAGAGGAGTTGTCGAAGGTCATACATGATTAATGTGATCTAGGTCACAGCAAAAAGGGGGAAAAACCGCTATATTGGCGCAATGGAACAAGAAAATGGTTTTCGTTTTGGCCTGCAGGTGAACGCGAATTTGTGCGATTCCTGCGGCTTGTGTATCGAAGCATGCCCGGATCGAGCACTAGAATTTTCCGGGAAAACCCCAGTTCTAATGCGGGAATGCCAGTCCTGCGGCGCGTGCGAGGAGATATGCCCGAACGGGGCGCTGGCCCTCGAATTTGCCATCGAATGACCGGTTAAGGAGAAACATGAGCGAATATATCAACAATATGACCAGGAGAAAAGAAACCATCAAGCAGATCCTCGAGCAGCTCAACGAAGGGAAATCCATTGAGGCCGTGAAAGAGGAATTTGCCGGTTTACTGGATGACGCGGACGCGCCATCGATCACCGAAGTGGAACAAATGCTGATTGAGGAGGGTACCCCGGTGGATGAGATCCAGCGCCTGTGCGATGTGCACGTCGCATTTTTCCGCGAAACTCTGGACGCGCAGGAGTTACCTGAAAACCAGTCTGGTCATCCGTTGCACACGCTGAAAATGGAAAACGAAGCCATGCTGAAAGTGCTGGACCTTTTCACTCTCCATTTGACCGCTCTGAAACAAACCCCGGCCAGCACAAATCTGAATGTATGCGCTGCCGACCTTGCGGTGTTAAAGGAATACGAACTGCATTTCATTCGCAAGGAAAACATCCTGTTCCCGCACCTGGAGAAGTATGGTTTTTATGGACCGTCCCAGGTCATGTGGGGCATCCACAATCAGATCCGCAGCGGATGGAAAGAACTTGATGCGGTGTTTTCCAGCCACAAGGAGAATACGGACAGCATTGATTTCGGCGCGTTGGAACGCATGGTGAGTACCGTCGGTACCGCCATGCGCGAGATGGTATACAAGGAGGAAAAGATCCTCGTACCTGCAGCGCTGGAGCGCCTGAGGCAGGAGGACTGGAGCGCCATTCGTGCGCAGGAACACGAAGTGGGCTTTTGTTTTATTAAGCCACCCCAAAAGCCAGCCGCGGTATCTGCTACCAAGGTTGAAGAACCTGCCGTAGTACCAAAAAGAGAGACGCGCAAGAAAGATGGGCTGATCAAGCTGAATACCGGTGCGTTATCCGCAGGCCAGATCGACCTGCTGCTGCGGACTTTGCCTGTCGATGTGACATTCGTGGATGAGAACGATGAGGTGCGCTTCTTTTCCCAGACCAGGGAGCGGGTCTTTCAGCGTTCGCCAGCGATCATCGGGCGAAAAGTGCAGAACTGCCATCCGCCGCAGAGCATTCATGTTGTTCAGCAAATCGTGGATGATTTTCGATCGGGGAAAAGGGACCTGGCTGAATTCTGGCTGGAAATGGGTGGCAGGTTTATCCTTATTCAATACTTCGCGTTACGAGACGAGCAAGGCAATTACAAAGGCGTCATCGAGGTCAGCCAGGACGCCACCCACACACGTTCTTTGAGCGGAGAGAAGAGACTGCTGGGAGACGGATAGGAGGATCATCATGCAAAACGGCTACATTTTTAAACAAGAGGTCACGGGTGGATTGGGTAAAACCCCGCAAGATTCAGTGCTCAGCCAGACACTGGTTAAGAATGAACAGATCGAGGTCAGTCTTTTCCAGCTGGCCGCAGGCCAGGAATTGTCAGAGCACACCTCCGCGTATCCGGCAATCATCCACAT
>CAZCHK010000015.1:0-46596 GCA_964498605.1 uncultured Anaerolineaceae bacterium
TGCGCAAGCTGCGCCACCCTACCAGAAGCCGTCTGCTGAGAGAATATCTGGGGTAGCATGTTCTATCGACGGTGAAAGTTCCTGCGGGTGCGAAACCCGCATTTTTGTTGCTGTGAGCACCTTTTGCCTCCCTTCATAGCCTGGATTGGGGGAGAGAGGGGATAAAGTGTCATCGGAAGGTTCAGAAAGGTGGAAATTTTAACAGTCTGCTTTTCACCAAGAAAGTTCAGGGATATTTCAGTCCATCTTTTCTTTTATCTCCAACTCTCTTTTTTGAACCTTCTCAGGTTTTCCCCCATTAGCGTACCAATTCAGAAAATCATTATTCGGCAGTAAAGCAAGGGTTTGACCGTCTCGTCATTAATAACACAGGAAAGGAGACCAATCCATGCCTCCCCATTGTGATTTAAAAGATGGTCCGGTTGTAAAAACAGAGGTGAAGGCGCTTGAAGCAGTTAAAATGAAAAACCACTAGCGTGTGCCAATGACCTCAATCTCAAACCATGCCACCCAGGATGGGCTTTCCTTCGTTTCGATGTGGATATAACGCACATTTTCAAGTGGTGCGGGTGGCGTGAACATAAGCCACTCACCATCGCTGGTGATTTGGTTCAGCGTATGTATCGTCTCCAGGAGACCGGGAACACTTCCAACCCTGATCTCGTGCGTGGTGCTTCCTTTCGGCGATTGCGAGACGCGCATGCGAATTTGCGTTATCTGAGCCGGTGCGCCGAGGTCGATCTCGATCCACTGAGGTGCAAAATCCCCGGTTAACCAATTGGAATCCGTGTTCCCATCCACTGCCATCTGAGGAGGATTGGCGGCAAGGCTGGCGGATGCGCTTACAGCCTGGTTCAAAGCCAAATTTCCACCGCCTGCTGGTAATTCCACACCAGGGCAGAAAGCAGCCTGACCAGCCGCGCAGTATTCGACCTTTCCACCCACCATGGTCATCAGGACAGAAAGGTATTTTAGATCATTGAGATCGACATTCAGCGGATCTCCGGACAGGATAACGAGATCCGCATACTTGCCAGGTTTTAGACTGCCAAGATGATCTTCCATCGATACTGCCCAGGCAGGTTCGATAGTCACCATCTCCAGGGCGCGGTTAATGGATATGACCTTTTCAGCCGCGATAGGATCAGGAGCGCAAATATTACTCTCCGGATAAATGAACTGATGAGTGACCAACCCATAAATATGCATGATCGGGTCAAGGGAACGCTGTGAGAAACGATCCTCTGGATCGGTATTCCATCCAAAATCAGTTTCAATATAGGCAGGAATTCCCAGGCTGGGAAGTTCATACCGGTTGACATACCAACTCTGTCGAAATTCTCCAAATGTCTTATCGAGAATGCTTAAACCGCACATTTCAGCATAACCGCGGACTGAAACAGCAATGTTGAGGTTTCGATAGCGTGGCAACAAAGTAGGACGGATTAAGCTGTTGTGCTGAATCTGGTGGCGGTAAACAAGATTTGACTGCCCGTCCAGGGCATTTTCAATGGCATTCAACGCCGTTTCCAAAGCAAGGTCACCCATAGCGTGGAACGCCACCCGATATCCCGCTTCCTGAGCATCTTTTACCGCCTTGTTCAGTTCTTCCTGGGTCCAATACAGGTCTCCCTCATTCGTGCCACAAACCCCCTGCGTTATCACAGAAGCTGTCTTCATGAACGGATCCGAAAGCGCCCAGCAGCCTCGCTCATTAGTGAAATTATCTCCATCGATAAAGATCTTGATACCCGGAATGCGCACAAGCCGTTGTGGATCCAGAATGGGGCTGTTCTCCGGATACCAGGTGCTCATCATAATGCGCTGACGATCTGCATCAAGGATGCCATCATTGTAGCTGGGGAACACATTTACACGCATGCGCAGTGAACCGGATTGTTCCGCGGCCAACAGGTTGTTCAGGGAATCCTCGTTCGCCCACATCTCGCTGACCATCGTGATCCCGTAAGACAGGGCAGCATCCTGGGCTTCGTCCAGTGTCCGCTGCATGCGATCATAAAATGTCAGGATATGAGTATGTCCATCGATAAACGCTGGCATCAAAGTATGTCCCTGCAGGTCGATCATGACTGTGCTAGTCCCTTGAAGCTTCAGGACCTCTGCATCAGTGCCAACCGATTGGATCACACCATCGCGAATCGCGATTGCCTCCGCTGACGCCGGATCGTTTTCCATAGTAATCAACTTGCCATTGAAGAAGATCATATCGGCTGTATCAACTGGAACTACAGTAGAAATGCTGTTGGAGAAAACAACTTCAGGAGTAATTGCCTCTCCTTCAGTTGTGGTAGGGGTTTGTGTCCTTGCGCATGCTGACAGAACAATAAGCAATAATAAAGCTAATCTTGGCGGTTTCATAATGACGTTTTCATCTCTCCATTCCTGCAGCCTGTATGACTATTTTGCCATACAAAAATCCCCATTTTTCGATTTCACCCATATACACCCTGCCGTGCGCACACAGGCAGGTTCGTTCAGAACAGAGCATGTTACAGAAGGGTCAGGGGTCGGATCAACCACTGGCGTGACCATTTGCTCGATTGGGGGAGGAGGAGGGGGCGGCTCAAATCCCGCAAAGGTTGTGCAGTCTCCAAGATCCACCGAGAAGCTCTGCGTCGGCGAGAAATTCCCCCAGTAAACCTCGCCATACACTTTAAACCAAGATCGAAGATCCCAATAGTAAGTCTGACAATCCATCAGAATGTTTTCGACGTATAGGGATGGGTAAGTTATAGGTTGAATTATTACATAATTGGCGGGGAAATTACGGGGGTAGCTGGATGGAATAAAAGGATTGACAAGAAAATCCTCCCCCATGAACCACTGATTATTTGAGATACGCACCAAGTAACCCTCCGGCATACAATATTCGCCGGGATCCCAGGAGAGGGTGGGGTTGAGCGTTTTGATGATCGCATTATTTTCAGGTGTGCGCAATCCGTAATAAATTGTGGCTCCTGGCAGGCACTCCGGTCCGGTGCGGAAAGTCCCACCGAGAGTCTCAGGGGAAACTGGAGGCCACCATTCATCACTGTGCAGTTTTTGTAATCCAAAATCCTGGATCGTCACATCTCCAGATCGTCCAATCACCGTCCATCGGTAAACGGTCACTGGGTCAAGAGCATCAGGTATGGTCCATTCCAATACCTGCCAATTCCCCCAGCTGAACATGAAACTACCACTCTCAATAGTTATGCTGGGATCATCCACCTCGAATAAAAGTTCGTCAGTAAATTCGGGACCGCTGGACAAGATAACCGTGTATTCATCAGGAGTACATACCGCGTCCCAATCTGACACATAAGTTAAAACCAATGGCATACCGAATGCATACGACCATTGCAAAGTTGGCGTTTCAGAAACCAGGATGCCCTTTCCTGGGCTATTATAAATAAAAAAGCCAAAGGATTCAGTATTCGTACACTCTAATGGTGTATGCCCTTGGTTTTCCCTTGGTTCAGGCACACTTTCGGTGGGAATAATCGGGCTGAATTGAACAGGTTCCTCCAGGAGCGAGGTCTCCCTGGTGACCTCTTCATCGAGTTCTACGCCAACTGAATCCTTTTTACAGGCTGAAAACAAAAGAGTCAATATCAACATTGAAATAAAAAACAAAAGGGAATGACTTTTCATGATATCCTTTCATTTCTATTGTTTTCGACTCTTGGAAGAAAAAGTCCTCGGTACTGCTGATTAGTGTAGCAAAAGATATGTATAAAAGCAATAAACAATTATCCGGATCCGGTGCATATCAGCAGGAAGCCTTGAACGTTTATAATAAGTTTATGCGTACAAGACTCAAAAGAATCCTTCGCATTCTCCTGATTTCGCTGCTCGGCGTGCTTGTCGCCGGGTTGCTGTTGATCCTGGCGCTCTACATCTTCCTGCGCATCGAGATGAACCGCACCAACGGCCAGATCACCTCCGCTGGCCTGACGCGCGAATACCTGATCCATGTGCCTGAAAGCTACGACCCCGCCACGCCCACACCGCTGATGTTCAACATCCACGGCTTCGCGCAGTGGCCTGCCAACCAGGCGGATGTGAGCCAGTGGAACGAGCTGGCGGATGAATATGGCTTTATCGTGGTCTATCCCAAGGGCAGGCAGTTCCCGCTGCGCTGGTACAACGGCGCTCAGCCCGGCATGCAGGAGGACCTGCAGTTCTTCGCGGACATGATCGATCAGTTCAGCGTTGACTACAACATCGACCCGGCGCGAATATACGCCAGCGGGTTATCCAACGGCGCAGGGATGTCCTTCGCCCTGGCCTGCCGGCTTTCGGACCGCATCGCAGCGTTTGGCGGTGTGGCGGGGGCGTACGCGCTGTCCTGGGAGGACTGCGATCCGGCGCGCCCGGTGCCCGCCATCATTTTCCACGGCACCGCCGATCCGATCGTTTCGTTCACCGGCATGACGGACACCCGCTCCGGTTTCACTTTCCCGGATATCACCACCTGGGTCCAGGATCTGGCTCGCCGCAACGGCTGCGAGACGAATCCGGAGGAACAGCCGGCGCAAGGATCGGCGCGCGGATACCTGTTTGGCAATTGCGATGACAATGCGGATGTGCATTATTACATCATCGATGGGGGCGGTCACACCTGGCCGGGCGGCGGGGTGCTGCCGCGCTTCATCACCGGTGTCACCACCCAGGATATCGATGCAACGCGCCTGATGTACGAGTTCTTCATGGTGCACCCGCTGGGGAAATGATCCCCTGGACAAAGGAGACCGCCATGCAATACCGTGATTTTGGACGCACCGGCTGGAAGGTATCCGCCATCAGTTTCGGGGCATGGGCCATCGGCAGCGCGTGGGGACCCACCGACGAAGCCGAATCGCTGGCTGCCCTGAACCGCGCCATCGACCTGGGAGTGAACCTGATCGACACGGCGGATGTCTACGGCGACGGGCTCAGCGAGCGCCTGGTGGCAAAGGTTCTCAAGGGACGCTCCGAGACCGTGCACGTGGCGACCAAAGCCGGTAGAAGGCTGGATCCGCACACGGCGGAGGGCTACAACCGCACAAACCTGAGCGCGTTTGTGGAGCGCAGCCTGAAGAATTTGCAAGCCGAGCGCCTTGACCTGCTGCAGCTGCACTGCCCGCCCACGGCAGTGTATTACCTTCCCGAGGTGTTCGGGGTGCTGGATGAGCTGACCCGCGCCGGGAAACTCCATTACTACGGCGTGAGCGTGGAAAAGGTGGAGGAAGCGCTCAAGGCGATCGAATTCCCCAATGTGCAGAGCGTGCAGATTATTTTTAACATGTTCCGCCAACGCCCCGCGGAGCTGTTCTTTGAACAGGCGGAAAAGCGCCGCGTGGGCGTCCTGGCGCGCGTGCCGCTGGCATCCGGGCTGCTGACGGGTAAGATGAGAACCGACTCAACTTTCGCATCGGATGACCACCGCGCCTTCAACCGCCTGGGGCAGGCTTTCGACCGCGGCGAGACCTTTTCGGGGGTGGATTACGCTGCCGGGCTGGAGGCAGTGGCGGAGCTCCAAGCGCTCTGCCCGTCCGGGATGAGCCTGAGCCAGTTCGCGCTGCGCTGGATCTTGATGCATGAGGCGGTCAGCTGCGCCATTCCCGGCGCCAAACGCCCCGCCCAGGCAGAGGAGAACATCGCCGCAGCGGACCTGCCGGCGTTGCCGGCGGAGGTGATGGCGGGCGTCAGGCGAGTGTACGACGCCAAGATCCGTCCGCTGGTGCATGGGTACTGGTAAAAAAAGCCTGCTCATCTGGACAGGCTTTTGTGTTTCTGCGGCCTCGAATAATTAACGTTACGACCCAAGCGCGGCCTTGATTTGATCCACGTGCGCCTGGGTGTGATCGCAGTAGGTCAGCAGGTGCACACCGATGCGCCACCAGCTGGATTTGCGCTTGGCGAACTCCGCCGGCAGGTTCTCAATAAGCGCAACAAGCTCCGCCTGGTTGCGCTTGAATTCTTCCAGGATCGCCGGCAGTGTGCCGTACACGTCCGCCGTGGCTTTGATCCAGGCGGGCAGGTTCTGGCCGTTCCCGTCGGCGACCGGTTCGGCGCTGAAATACATGTCGCTGACCCACGACTGCAAAAAGCGCTCGTACTGCAGCAGGTGGGCCAGGTTCTCTTTGACATTCCACTCACCCTCGGCCGGGCGGCGGCTGGCGGCTTCCTCGCTGACATTCTGCAGCACGGCGTCCAGGTTCTTATCCACGGCCTGCTGCGCTGCCGCCACTTTTTCTGCCAGTTCGACAGTGCTGACAGGAACTTCGGGCATCTTGCGCTTGCCGAGCTCCATATCCACCGTCTTCTTTACGCCGCCGCGGTAAAAAGCCACCGGGATCACATCCCCGCCCACCTTGCCCTGGATGGCTTTCAGGTAATCGCTGAAATCCACCTGGGGGATGCCGTTCATCTCGACGATGACATCATCCTTCTGCAGACCGGCCTTGGCAGCCCCCAGGCCAGGCATCAGGTCGGCGATGCGTGAACCGCTGCTCACCGGCACGCCCAGCTCTTTGGCCGTCTTTTCGTTAAGTGGGTCGAAATAGACGCCCATCATCGGGCGGGTGGTGATGCGCAGGTCGGGTCCCTCCTCCAGCACGGAAACCAGGTTCTCCAGGCTTTTCGTCCACAAGCTCTGGAGCAGGTCACGGGTTTCGGTGGTCCTGAAGCCGGACTGGGTCAGCTGAAGCGCAGTTGAATCGCCTGCCGGTGCCAGGGAGACGCGCACGGTCAGGGGGGCCGTCTCAAGGTTGGTGTTGAGGTCGAACTCGACCAGCCTGTCCTGCTCCACTTTGGTGAATGAGCCGGCGTCATACGTGCCGCTATTCCAATACAGGTAGATGCGTCCGCCGGGGCGCGGCTCGCTGGACGCAAAGTCGCTCAGCCATTCGCGAAGCGCAGTGGCGTTGGTGAAGGCACGGAACACCTCGCCTGCTGGCACGCGTATGGTGCGCTCAATGCTGATCATCAATGAATCATTGGTCATTCTTCCCTCCAGAGTGTCAAATCTCATTCAGTGTGGAAATTATACGGTGGTATTGTGAGAATTCGGTTAATGAGGAAAGCCTGCTCGTTTTTCGAGCTGGATGCTCTTTTTGTCTGTCTGCGCGAACGCCATGAATTAAGGCAAGGTTTTGGTCTTTTGATTAATAAAACAGACCGATACAGTGATGTTTCGGCCTGTTTATTCCACGCATTAGATAATTGCTATCGTATCGGTCGCACAGGGCGTCCTTCGATATACCCGCGGTACCCCTGCGGCTCCAGCTGGAAGCGCGGACCATCCTCATCCGCCCAGCGGAAGCCGTAGATCTCGGGGTTGTAATGCTTGAGGGTCTCCCACAGACTGCCGATAGCTTCCTGGAAATGGTTGTCGTCGTACGGCTGACCCTGGAAGATCATCATCTTGCAGGGAGGCAGTTGGATGAGTTCAAAACCGTCCGGAACGATACCGGCATAGTCGAGGGGAACTTCAACCCCCTGGGTGTACAGCGAGGTTCCGGGGGTGATCAGGTTTTCTGGCAGCCACATGCCGATCGGCTCGTAAAGAGCATCCTTGATACTGATCAGTACATCCCATACATCGCAGCCTACTTCGTCACAGTAGGCAAAATAATCCTCCGCCTTGATGCCGCGTTTGAGGATCAGCTTTCTGGCGGGGCGCTCCACCACCTGCACGAAAATGGTATCGGGTTTTTGGTTTTCGGACATGGATTTTTCTCCTTTCAGCAAGGCGAGGTAAGTTTCACGGACATTGGAGGGGACAAATAGCCGGACGGCTGGTTTCTCGCGAACGTACTGCTGCGGGCTCACGCCGAACTGCCTGGAGAATGCGCGCGTGAAGCCCTCGTGCGAGTCAAAGACGAAATCGAACGCCACATCCACGACTTTTGACCGCTCATCCAGCAGCCGCATGGCTGCCCGGGACAGCCTCAAGGCTCGGATGTAATCAAAAGGGCTCTTCCCGGTCAGCATTTTAAAGACGCGGGAAGCGTGCCATGGCGAGTAACCGGCGGCTTGCGCCAGCATGTGCAGCGTGATCGGTTCGCTCATGTGCGATTCGATGTACGCCTGCATGCGTTGAACGGCTTTTACATTCTCCCAATTTTCCATGCGCTCACCTTGCCGTCAAAGCATACCAGCATGGAAGTTTCGCCGCTTGACCGGCGTTGCTCTGTTTTCGCAATTCTAAGTAAAGTGGGAATACATGATTGTAACGTAGATGAGACATTTATCGACTCTTGTCCGCCTTGTTTTCGAATCTGGACTGAAATTTCACGAGCCAGTTGCAGAAGCCGGGCGCAGAGAATCCTGTGGGTTGATAGGGAAGTAATCTTGCTATAATCATTTTGGAGAGAGTACTATGACCAAAGTATATGTCATTAACGGCAGCCCAACAATGGAAAAAGGAACCACCGCCCTGCTGCTGGAAAGGTTCATACAGGGAATGCGCGCCGCTCGCGCTGATGTGACCCAGGTATACGCCAGCCGCCTGAAGATCAATCCATGCTCATGCGGGATGATGTACTGTTGGAATAAAAAACCCGGTCAGTGCGTCCACAAAGACGATATGACAGGTGTGCTGGAGGACCTGAAAGGGGCAGACATTCTTGTACTGGCCACACCGGTTTATATCCCGCTGCCCGGAAAAATGCAGGACTTGATCAACCGCCTCTGTCCCATGCTCGAACCAAAGCTGGTGGTGCGTGACGGGCGCACGCGCGGCAGGATGCGGAAGGGCTACGCGCTGAAACAAATCGCGTTGATCGGCACCAGCGGCTGGTGGGAGCTGCAGAACCTGGATGCGTTGCTTTACATGGCCGAAGAGCTTGCCAGGAACGCCAGTGTGGAGTTTGCCGGAGCGCTGCTGCGCCCGCATGCTTCTCTGCTCAGGCACAACGGGATAACCCTGGGCAAAGCGGATATAGTGCTCCGTGCCGCTCAGGAGGCTGGCAAGAAGCTCATCGAGGATGGTTCAATACCCAAAACGCTCCTGTCTGAGATCTGTCAGCCGCTGGTCACCCTGGAGCAGTATATGGATTCCGTATGAAATATCCCAATGTGGTGGATAATAAGAGGAAGCGATCATCACGGTAAGGACGGCTCTTCTGCGCTTGATTTAAATCATCTATACTTTTTCGATATTGTTGGAGGAGAAATGAATTCACGATCATTATTCAGAATTGTTGTTTTTTTGATCATCTCACTCTTGTGCCTGGGCGCATGTTCTCTACCGGGCGGGATCGTTCCGCAGCCATCCACAGGAGGTGCAGAGGAAGTTGAAGAGGAAGGTCCGCCACCCATTGAGGTGTTGTATGCGACGAGTTACGTGGATGGGGCAAATAATTACCATGATTTTCACATTGCGGGTGAAGTGCGCAACATCTCCGACCGCGCCATCTACAGTGTCACCCTCAATTTCGAGGTCAAAGACAGCACAGGGGTCTCTCTCATCACCAAATCCAGCCAGCCGGTCGATTCCACCTATGCGTACATTTCGCAGCAGACCCTCATGCCCGGGGAGACCGCCCCGTTTGATTTCAGGAGTGAACTGCCCGAAGGTAGAAGCGTGGGGGAATATAACGTGACCTATCACGACAGCTACGATGTGCGCGACGACCTGGAACGGGCGGAGCTATTGGTGGAGAAGCTGATCTACTGGGAAGCTGACAGCGGCACGGTGTACGTGACCGGTGAACTGGTCAACCCCAACGACCGTGCCGTGTGGACGGATTTCATGACCGGCGTGGCAGTCGCGCTGGTGGACGCGGATGGAAAAGTACTGGCAGCCAGCGGCGTATCCGGAGCAGCAAACAGCTACCTGGCGCCTGCGGGTGACCCGGGGGGATTGGACCGCCTGCCCTTCTACGCTACGCTGAGCGGTCCGGTGCCAAATGTCAGTGCTGTTCAAACCTACCCCAACGGATTCATCACCGAGCCTCGCCAGCCCGAACTAGCCGACATCCGCATCGATAGCATGTTCACCGATTCGCTGGGTACACACCTGCTGGGAAATGTCAGCAACACGGGAACGGAGGGTTTTCAGCTGTACTGGGTCAGCGCGCTGTACGATGCTGATGGTTATGTCATCAATGATGCCACCCCCGACCTTTCGACTGACGGCATGTGCCTGGACCCGGGTGAGAGTCTGCCGGTGTCTTTTGATTTCCCCTACAATCCCAAGATCCCAAGGGAAACCACGAACAGCATTGCCAGTTACGTGCTGCGCGTTAATCCCGATGAACCGTGCGATGCCGACGCGCACCTGCTGATGGAAGATCTCGAAAATGACCTGGTGGTCGAAGCGACCAGCTACGCGCACAAGGTGACCGGCACGGTGACCAACAGCACCAGCACCAGCGTGGACAAGCGTATCGTGGTGGTCGTTTACTTCACTGACTCGACCGGCGCAGTGAAAGCTGTACAAAATGATACGGTGTACACGGATGGCGACCTGTGGAACCCGGGCAGCAAGGCGGAGGTGGATGTGAACATCTACCTGGAAGACGGAGTCGATATCAATGCCTTGACACTGCAGGTCATCGTCATCGGGCAGGAATAGCGGACGATTCGCTTCTCTTCGAATCTCCAAGGTAATGACTCCTTTTTGAAAGGTGCGGGCTGCCTACGCCTTGTTTTGAGCGTGCAGGTTGCTTCAGTTCTTCAACAGACGAGGCGCTATCCACAGCTGTGTCGTGCCAACAACTGACGCGGTCCTGTGCATGTGCTTGAAAGAAGACTAAGAATATCTCGTCGATCCCCTGTGACGGGTATAATCGAGCGATACATTGATCACGAGGAGGCACTGTCATGAAAACGATCATTGCCATCAACGGGTCTGCTCGCATCAAGAGTAACACCGGCGTTCTGTTGCAGAAAACCGCCAAAATCCTCGCCTCTGCAGGTTATGAAGTCGAGATCATTTCCCTGGCCAGGCTGGATCTGATACCCTGCCGCGGTTGCGCCGCCTGCGTGGAAAAAGGGCACCGCTGCAAGACCCGGGATGACGTGGAGAAGATCCTGGATCAAATCCGCCGCGCGGACGGTGTGATCCTCGCCTCACCCATCTACATGTGGCAGATTTCCACCACCCTCAAGATGTTTTTCGACCGGCTGGTCTCCTACTTCCACCGCCCCGACCCGGCCCTGGCAGGCAAACCGGTCTTCGTGATGACCACATCAGCGGGTCCGTTTGTCTTCCGCAACGGGGTCAAATACATGCAGGAGATCGCCCATCACCTGGGCATGCGGCCCAAGGGCTACCTCAGCCAGCTGGGCGGCAGACCCCTTCCGGTGACGCTTAGACCCTTTCAACCATTCCTCGAGCTGATCGAATCGGACCGGGCCAAACACCGCCCTTCGTACAAGGAATTGTTCAACTTCTGGATCCAGCAGGGTTCCGCCATGACCTTTCTGCCCGAGGATCGCAAGTACTTCATCAAAATGGGCTGGGACCAGGCACTGTATTACTACCCCTGCCGCATCGGTTTTCTAAAGCGCAGCCTGATGAAATTGATGAGCGCCATGGCGGGCAAGATGATGGCAAAAGCGATCGTGGCGGAAGACTGATTCCGATCAAAAGGTTGTGTGAACAGCGGCGCGGAGTGTGGCACACTCCGCGCTATTTTTTCCCTATTGACATGTATGAGAATCACGCTATAATGTTTTTAGAATAATTCTAATATTAGAATTAATATAATGAACGATTCGATCGACGAGATCCTGTCTTTGTTAAAGAACGCCGCGGTTCGCCCCACCACACAACGCGTCAAGGTGCTGTCGTACCTGTTGGAGCACAAGTCTCATCCCAGCGTGGAACAGATCCACGCTGGTTTGTCCGCGCAGGAGCCGCTGCTCTCACGAGCCACGGTGTACAACACGCTGCACCTGCTGGCGCGCGCCGGGCTGGTGCGTGAAATCACGATAGATGACAACGAGACCCGCTATGACGCCCAGCTTGAGACTCACGGGCACTTCCGCTGCATTTCCTGCGGATCGATTCACAATTTCACTGTCAAGATGGATGACATCCCTTTTTCCGGTCTGGAAAGATTTACCATTACCGGCAGGGATGTCTTTTTCAAGGGATTATGTCCGAACTGTCAAAAACAAGCCAAAAAAGAAAAGGAGAAAAATGGATAAAAAGAAAAAACTGACCACCGCAGCCGGCGCTCCAGTTGCTGACAACCAGAACGCCATCACGGCGGGTCCGCGCGGACCGATGCTGATGCAGGATGTCTGGTACCAGGAGAAGCTGGCCCACTTCGACCGCGAGGTCATCCCCGAACGGCGCATGCACGCCAAGGGCTCCGGCGCGTTCGGCAAGTTCACCGTCACGCACGACATCACCCGCTATACCAAGGCGAAGATCTTCGAGAAGATCGGTAAGGAGACCGAATGCTTCGTGCGCTTCTCCACCGTCGCCGGCGAGCGCGGGGCAGCCGACGCCGAGCGCGACATCCGCGGCTTCGCCATGAAGTTCTACACCGAGGAAGGCAACTGGGACCTGGTGGGCAACAACACACCCGTTTTCTTCCTGCGCGACCCGCACAAGTTCCCCGACCTCAACCGCGCCGTCAAGCGCGATCCGCACACCAACATGCGCTCAGCCAAGAACAACTGGGACTTCTGGACCTCCCTGCCCGAATCGCTGCACCAGGTGACCATCACCATGAGCGAGCGCGGCATCCCCCTTTCGTACAGGCACATGCACGGCTTTGGCAGCCACACCTACAGCATGATCAACGCCAAAAATGAGCGCGTGTGGGTCAAATTCCACCTGCACACCCAGCAGGGTATCAAGAACCTGACCGACGCAGAAGCCGAGGCCATCGTGGCCAAGGACCGCGAGAGCCATCAGAAGGATTTGCTCGAGAGCATCGAGAAGGGCGACTTCCCGCGCTGGACCATGTTCATCCAGGTGATGACCGAGGAGCAGGCCCGCAAGATGCCCTACAACCCCTTTGACCTGACCAAGGTCTGGTACAAGAAAGACTTCCCGTTGATCGAGGTGGGCGTGCTGGAGCTGAACCGCAACCCCGAGAACTACTTCCAGGATGTCGAGCAGGCCGCTTTCAACCCCGCGGCAATCGTTCCCGGCATCGGCTTCTCACCCGACAAGATGCTGCAGGGCAGGCTCTTCTCCTACGGCGACGCCCAGCGCTACCGCCTGGGTGTCAACCATCACCAGATCCCGGTCAACCGGCCCAAGAATGCACCCGCCAACCCATCCCACCGCGACGGCCAGATGCGTGTGGACGGCAACGCAGGAGCCACCATCGGCTACGAACCCAACAGTTTCGGCGAGTGGCAGGAGCAGCCGGAGTTCAAGGAGCCCCCGCTGGACCTCTTCGGCGCTGCCGACAGCTGGAATTTCCGCGAGGACGACAGCGACTACTACACCCAGCCCGGCAAGCTCTTCAAACTGATGAACACGGAGCAGAAGAAGGCTCTGTTTGAAAACACCGCCCGGGCCATGGGAGACGCCCCCGAGTTCATCAAGATCCGCCATATCGGCAACTGCCTTAAAGCCGATCCGGCATACGGCAAGGGCGTGGCAGACGCGCTGGGAATCTCGTTGGATAAGGTGAAATAAACACAGGCAAAGTAACAAAAGACAGTGACAACATCCGTCACTGTCTTTTTTGTTCACAATCAGGAATCATGCGTCCACACCCAGCCAGCGGCTGAGGAAGAAACTGATGATGAAGCTGATCAGCGCGATGCCCAGGCTCAAGCCTGCCATCACCAGAAAGCGCCTGCGGAAGTTCTCCCCTTTGGCGACCGAGATATAGTAGTTGAAGAGGGCGATGATGACCACCGCGGTAGTGACCGAGATCGCCAGGCACACAAACTCATTCTTGAGCAACAGGTAGGGCAGGATCAGCAGCGCCACCGTCACCACGTACGCCCCGCCGGTGACCAGGGCGGCTTTCACTGGTTTCTTATCCGTCTTTTCATCACGGGTGGAGAGATATTCGGAAGACGCCATGGAAAGCGAGGCGGCGATGCCGGTGATCAGCCCGGAAAGGGCGATAAGCTGCACGTTGCGCAGCGCCAGGGTGAAACCTGCCAGCGCACCCGTCAGCTCGACCAGCGCGTCGTTCAGCCCCAGCACCACCGAGCCGGCATAATGCAAGGATTCCTCGTCCAGCATGCCCAGCAGCTTCTCCTCGTGTTCCTCCTCGTCGTCCAGCACCTTCTGTATCTCCGGAATAACCTTGGTGATCGCCGCGTAGCCGGTCTGCGCCATCTCCTCGCCTTTTTCCATCTGCTTGATGGCAAAGGTGAAACCAAGCATGCGGCTAAGAAAGGTGAAGAAGCGCGCCTTGCTCATCTGCGGGTTCAGGTCCCTGCCGGTGTATTTTTTGAGCGTGTTGTAGTGCCCAAGCTCGTCCGCGGCGATGTGTTCGAGAACGGCGCGGTTTTCGGCGGTCCGATACCCCCTGCCCGTGCCATCGGCGGGTAGTGTGGCGGCGATGAGCTTGTAAGTTTCGTGCGCGGTGATCTCGTCCTGTTGGGCGGTGAGCAGCAGATGATTGAGTTCAGCAGTCAGTTGCATGGCAGTCTCCCTTTGCCGTTACAATCTTTTTATACCAGCCTTCGGGTATTTATGTCAAAGGCAAGGGAAGAAGTGTTGTGATTGCGATCACCTTCTCTCCCGAACTGTATTGAATAAGGGGGAGATGAAAGAGGAGGAATGCGTGGCAACCTGACCCTGGGAATACAATATCGTGTGAATTGCTGTGTTTTGTTGTATTATCTACTTATCTTTATACGACAAAGGAGTGAAAGCATGCCGAAATATGTATCCAAAAGATTAAAAGTGATCTTCCTGCTCCATGCGGTATTGATGGCGGCGTTTGCTCTGATCTATCTCATCATTCCAGTGACATGGGGCGATCTGACCGGCTGTCTGTCCAACCAGGTACCGCAGGTCTTCAGGCTGTTCGGCATGACCCTGCTCGGGCTGGGTGCGGCATCCTTCCTGGCGTTCCGCGAGAACCTGTGGGAGAGAGCGCGGTTGACGGCGCTGCTGAACTGTCTTTTTTATGTGCCTTTCGCCCTGCTGATTCTGCTCAGTCTGCTGCTGTGGGAACTGCCTGCCATTGGCTGGCTCTATTTTGGAATGTCCCTGGTCTTTGGTGTTGCGTTTATCCTGGTCTACCCGCGCCTTAAAAAATCAGGCAAAGATCGATAAAAAAGTACGGTTTTGTGAAGAGGTAGCAAGATCGGAGAAGATTCGGGTTTGCGTCAGGATGCTAAAAAATCAACGCGAACCCGGTTGATGAGTGTGGCAATCTGCTTCGTGTAGTACACGCGATGATTGCTACGCTTCTTATTCAATCGAAGCTTCCCCCCCAACAGCTGCGCACCAACGAACGGTGTGCCTAGATACGGCATACGAAAATTTGGTGTATCCGGTACCAACTGGCAGTGACTCCCACGCTTGTAAGGTGGGTATACAATTAAGGTATGAAAAAATCCATCTTTTTCATCCTGATTCTTATCCTTCTTACCGCTTGCGCGCCGAAACCTAAAACCTCGCTGATCGATATGCCCTTCGCTGGCGAGTGGAGCGGTACCGCCCGCAACGGCGACCTCATCATGGACGTGATCGTCAGCATCAACCCTGACTGCATGATGGGTGAGTGGTGCGGCTTCTTTGAGATTCCTGCCATACCCTGCCGCGGTTTTTACAAAATAAAAGCAATTGAGGGGGATGTGTATTCCTTCGAGATTGTAGAGAAGTCCCCTGCCTGCGGCACCGGCGCGGACAGTATGCGCCTGATGCCGGATGGCTCGCTGCTCTGGGTTAGCCGAGGGGATTATGGCGAGAGTCGCGGTTTCTTGCAGCTCGATCCCGGTGCTTTGCAGCAGTTCGGTGAAACAGGTTCCACTCAACCTGCCATCGCGCTTGAACCAGACCGCGCTCCCCTGCCGGTCATCTACAGCGACGATGGCAGCCCTGACGGCACGGTCGCCCTGTTCTACCTGCTCAGCGACCCGTACGCGTCCATCCAGGCAGTCACCATCTCGCACGGGGAAGCCCGCCCGCAGGTCTACATTCAGCTCATGGGAAGCGTGCTGGAAGGTTTCGGGTTCAGCGGAATTCCGCTGGGAGCCGGCGCGGATACCGCCATCATCCCTGGCGAGGGTTTTCCCGCCTGGGTGGTGGAATCCTCGGGTGATTTCTGGGGGCATCCACCTGATTCAGACAAGGTTTTCCCCGTGGAAAACGCATCCGACCTGATGATCAGGCTGCTGAACCAGTCCAGCCAGCCGCTGGCGGTCTTCATCAGCGGACCCTGCACCGACCTGGCGCTGGCGCTGCGCCAGGACCCCGGTATCGCTGAAAAGATCAGCGGGGTGTACATCATGGGCGGCGCGGTGTACGTGCCGGGCAACCTATACGAGCTGGTGCAAAATCATCCCAACACCGCAGCGGAATGGAACATCTACGTGGATCCCCTGGCGGCAAAGGAAGTGTTCGCCTCTGGTATCCCCATCTACCTCGTACCTCTGGATGCCACCAGCCAGGTGCTTGTAAAAATGACTGACACCAAGGAGTGGCGCGACGGGGGGGATGTGGCGGATCTGGCAGCCGAGTTCTACGATTACCTGCTGAATTATTCCAGTAACAATGAAATGTTCATATGGGATGTGATGACCGCCGCGGTGATGCTCCATCCCGAGTTGTGCGCGTTCACACCTCTGGCGCTGGATGTGGTCACCCAGCCCGGCAAAACCTTCGGGCAGACGGTCGTTGTGGAAGGCGGCACGCCCAATGTCAATGTGTGCCTGCAGCCTGATGCAGTTGCGATCAGGCAGATGCTGGCGTATCACTTCGCGACAACAGAATAGGAGGAACCCATGCCTCGTGTGGCTCTTGATCAACCCGCTCCGGATTTCAACCTGCCGAATTTTCGCGGTACACCCTTCACACTATCCAACCTGAAGGGAAAGAAGAATGTTCTTCTAGTTTTCAACCGCACCTTCATATGACCATTCTGCCGCGCGCATATGGCGCAGTTGCGCCAGGACTATTCCCAATTTGCCGCGCGTGACATCGAGGTGGTCGTGGTTGGACCGGAGGACGCTAAAGCCTTCGCCAGGTATTTCAAGGAAAATAATCTGCCGTTCATTGGTCTGCCGGACCCAACGGCCAGCGTGCTCAAGCTGTACGGGCAGGAAGTGAACCTGTTCAAACTGGGACGCATGCCCGCGCAGGTGCTCATCGACAAACAAGGCGTGGCGCGTTACGTGCATTACGGGCACGACATGAGCGACATTCCCTCCAACGCAGAGCTGCTGGCGCTGGGAGACGAGATCAATCGGAAGGGATAACTGGCAGTAAGTATTTCTTCATCCAGTAATACAAGTACACCTCTCCCCTGCTGGTGGTTTTCAAGCAGGGGCAATTTCGGAGCGGGGGTTGGCGCGGTGCACTATCCGTTTCTATTCTGTCTCCTGGAAACGTTTTTTTAGGACCGATACAGACAGGACATGTGGGGGAGAGAAAATCACAGGTTACTGCCTGACGAACACCAAAGCGGAATTTCCCGATCTATCCAACAGGGAGAGACGGTCACCATTCAGCATGAATGATCTGACCGTGCCCAGCGCGGCAAGATAGGCAGACTCATAATCCATCAGGCCTTCGCACCACATCTCTGTCTGAAACAACCCGCCGAAGGAAAGCTTGCTGCCGGACTGGGTGAACCACCCGCCGTAACTGTTACAGGCAGCCCTGCCGCCTGCGTTATCCTTTTCGAAGTTCAGCGTCACATCCACTTCGGACGGTAAAACTGAACCATTCAGCGTTGACAGCCGCCAGGAGGTGCCTGCGAGCATGATTGCGTTTCCATTGGTGCAAGCGACCAGCATACCGCCCAGTAGAAGTGCAGCTAGCAGTAGGAAGGTTTGTTTCTTATCCATGATCAATAGTCCTTAAGTGATTTTTTATATGATTCAGACGTTTATAAGATGGAGAAAGTTCCCCCTGGCGTGATGAATTGACGATGGCAATGAGTCAGCGAACCTCAGTTTGTGCACAACCTACTATCTTGCACAGCTTCAGGGTAGTCTTTTTGGTCAGGTCAAGGCGCTGTATAGTGAAACACGCTATCATGTGCAACCTGACTGGTTACAAATCTTTTACTTCATCTTCATAATCCGCTTACTTCCTCAGATTATCCTGCCTATGATACTATTAACCACAGGAGCACAGCATGAAGAAGCTTTTCCCTTTATCTCTTATTCTGAGCCTGGTCTTCTCCGCCTGTCAGGCGCTGCCGGCACTGCAAAGCAGCACCTGCGGCGACGGACGCTGCGACCCACCTGAGACCTGCGCCAACTGCTCTCTGGACTGCGACGGCTGCGAACCGCTGGTGCCCCCCGGGTTGGAGGAGACGCTTGCCGCCGAGGTCACCCCCGAACATCCTGCCCGATCGTCTGGGCAGCCCGTCGTGCTGATCGGCTTCATGGTGCACCTCGAGGGCTGGGACGATGTCCGCGATGAGGGCTCATTCCAGCGCCATGCCGCCATCGTGCGTGAGTATGCCGACCTGTTCGAGCAGTACGGCGCCAAGATCACCTTCGAGAGCAAGGAGTTCACCGACGGCTGCGCCCGTTGGGGTGACAACGTGCTGCTTGAGATGCAGCAGCGCGGTCACGGCGTGGGAGTGCATGCGGACGTGGGCGGCACATTAGAGTTGAATGAGTGCGGCACCTTCACCACCGACCTGGTGCAGAAGCGCGAGGCGCTGGAAGCGCTAGGTATCGATGTGCAGCATGTCTCGGGCGTGGTGTCCAAGTGCGACTGGGTCATTGCCACCGCCCAGGCTGGTTTTGAATTCGTCAGCGGCACGGTCGCCTACGCTGCCATGTCGCTCGGGCCTGAACTTCAGCCGGTTGAGTACTCCAACTGCCAATCTCCCTCCCTCTGCCACCAGGTCTTCCCGACCGAGCTGGAGGACCGCCTGCACCCGTGGCGAGCCGACAACGGCAGCAACTGGATCCTGCCCAACCCGGGTGGGTCTTTGGTCATCCTCTCCGCAGCGCAGGGTTTGCACTGCATGCAGGAGGAGCTGACCAGCAGCGAAACGAAAAAGTGCGTTTTCAACCAGGCGGATATTGCCGCCTACACCGAACAGCTTGAGCTGGCGATCAACATGGCGGATCCATCCCTGGTGAATATCTTCTACGTGGGCAACAGCCTGGGTGCCAGGCTGGACATGGACATGCTGGAAGCGTGGCTGCAAGCCATCCAGCCGTATGTGGGGAGCGGTCAGGTGCAGTGGGCGACACTGCAGGAGATGTACCAGGCATATCTCGAGTGGGAACAGTGAAACCGCCTGTGATCAAGGTCAAACCGATCGGTGTGGTGCGATCCGCGCTGACCAGCCGAACATGCGCGCCGAAGCAGGGTTCTGAAGGCGCACCGGAAGTCTGGCTTGAGTTACTTCCTGAATATTCGGAAGGGTTGAACGGCATTTCGGTTGGAAGCGAGATCATCCTGATCACCTGGCTGCACCAGGCTGACCGGGCAACACTTCAAACCCACCCGCACGGCAACCTGTCCAGATCCCTCAGAGGCGTTTTTTCTACCCGGTCTCCCGACCGCCCCAATCCCATCGGTTTGCATAGGGTGACCATCAGGGAGATCAGCGGTAATAGATTGAAAGCGGGTCCGCTTGAAGCGCTCGATGGCACGCCCCTGGTCGATATGAAACCGTTGCGTTCTGATCAGGAAGATTTTTAAGCATCTTCTTGGAAGCCATGCATACCGCCAGGCAGCCGCTTTGACCTTCATAGTCGCCCTTCCATAAAGGCAACCTGAGGTTTGAGAAGAATTACACGGGCATCAGCGGTATTTATTTCTTCTGATAAACTAGAACGTTTTTTCTACAAATAATCTGTTACATGTTAGACCAATCGGGGTATGTATACCGGCAGGATAACACCCTGTGAAATATTAGTGATATTTCAACAAAACCACATCAGGCCTGCCATCCCTGTAGCTGACCGTGACGCCAGCCCTGCCGCCTTCGTCGGGTGAAAATTCAAACTTGATTGTGTCGGCATACATAAAGCGGTTCGCTGCCAGCGCGGTCAGTCGCGCCGGGATCCTGTTCTGGCGAATGTAGCCCAGGCAGCCGTCAACCACGCAGAAGCACCGGTCACCGTATTGCCCGGCGTACCCTTCCAGTACCTTCCCCGCGACTGCTGCTGGTTCATAAATCACCTTTGCACTCTCGCGGTCCCATTCCAGCTCACGCCTGATCCTGTCGTTCTTGCATGCTGCCAGCAGTTCCTCCAGTGCCATGTGGTGGGCTGTCTTCAACGCATCCACCGCGGGTACACTCACATCCGGCTGCACACCCACCCCTTCCCAATCCGTACCCGTGAAGGGGCTGATCGATCGACCCGATGGGTATTCCACCTGGAAGTGCTCCTGCAGGATCTCCATATCCTGGGTGTGCCCCGCACCGGCGGTCACCTCACCGATAATCTTTGCCCGTTTCATGCCCTGTAATATATAGGCGAACGCCTCTCCGCCGGAAGCGGTCATGCTGCTGGTCAGGGCATAGATGGGCGCATCTGCCAAGAGCCTACCGGGGATGTAGGGCAGTGTCCAGAGCTGCTGGGTTTCGTTGGTCTGGCGGTAAAAGAAGCTGTCGTACAGTTTGGGTCCATCTTTGACAAAATAGCTGATGTAAAGCTGCAGCGTCTCCACTTCGCCGCCGTGATTATGGCGCAGATCAAGGATGAGCGCGTCGCAGTGCGACACCAGCTGCAGCGCGGACACGATGATATCTCCCGCCCCGGGGAATCCGATCCAAGCCAATCCGCGGATGTCCATGTAGCCGATGTTGCCAGGTAAAAGCTCCACCTTCCGGATGCCGCAGTTGGCGCGCAGGATGCCTTGCTGAAGCGCCTGGATATCTTCCTCGCTCTCCCCCTCCGCGTAGATCGCCCGGGCGAAGGACGAGTCGAAGTGAACCTCCCAGTGCTTGTCCTGAGATATTTCGAACAGGTCCGCCGTCAGCTTGTCCGCTAGCGTGTGCGCGCCTTCAATACCCTCATAGCGCCCCTGCTTCAAGTATGCCAGCAACGCTTGCGCGATCTGTTCGCCTTTTTCCGGGAGGACATATTTTTCGCGCGCCAACCGGGCGATGTCCTTCACCAGTGCATTTCGTGTTTTTATCGATACCTTGTTCATACCATCTCCTAAGCTTTGAATCTATCATTCTACAAGATTCAGGCGCATGATTGGCCTGGATTCGCTGCGCCGCGCAACCTCTTGAAAGCCCAGGCGTTTAAAAACAGACGCCACGCCGATGAACGAGGTAAGCGTGGTGAAGCGTTTTCCCTCTGCCGGATCGTGCGGATAGGCTTCCAGGGTCTGCGCGCCCTGGGATCGGGCATACTCAGCGGCCGCCTGGATCATGCGCGTCATCATTCCGCCTCGCCGCTGGGTCTTGAGGGTGAAAAAGCACACAATCGACCACACGGGAGTCTCATCCACTCTGCCCAGTAACTTGGAGCGGTTCAGTGTTGGGTAATCGTCGCGCGGCGCAACTGAAACCCAGCCTGCCGCGCGTCCGTCCACGTAACCCAGCAGTCCGGGCACCACCCCGCTTTCCACCAGGGCTTTCATTACGGCGTGGTTGCCAGTGTTCTTGTTCGCGTTGAATTCAGACCGCGGGATGCGCCACCACATGCACCAGCACCCCGCGCATGCTCCGTTTGGACCGAACAGGGTTTCAAAATCTCGCCAGGTGTCCATCATCAGGGGTTTCCAGATAAAGTCCATGCGTGCCTCCAGGGGGGTGATCAGTCTCTCAGTCAATCATAGTATATGCCAAATTGAGTGAGTAGTTATCATCACCTGCAGCTACTCGGCTTTGGATAGACGCGCACACAGCAGTATTCTCAACGCCTGCGAATTGATGTTAAAAAGGGCATGAGGCACACGCACCCTGGTTAAGGCTCAAAGGGTCAAATCGATATGCATATGTTTCTTTTCTTTGTATAGACAATATTGTAATGAAATATCGCCCTATTATTGGCAAAGGTGCACGCCTCGCTGTATCAACGATTTGACATCAGGCGCTTTCAGGCTACAATATTATTAGGCGAAAGCAAGCTTTGCGTCTGTTTTTGTCTGGATACCATTCTTACCTGTGAGGTGGCGCGCATGAAGGTCGAAGTCAATCAATCCCAACTGGCGCACGGGCTGAGCGTTGTCAACCGCGCGGTCTCCGCCAAAAGCACCCTGCCGGTGCTGTCCAACATCCTGCTGGCAACAGACGAGGGACGCCTGCGTCTTTCGGCGACCAACCTGGAACTGGGCATCACCTGCTGGATTCCCGCCAACATTGCGGACGAAGGCTCCATCACCATCCCCTCCCGCACGCTTTCCGACCTGGTCGGCACGCTGCCCAACGAAACCGTTAAAATGGACCTTAACCCGCGCAACAGCACGCTCAATATCAAGTGCGGCGCGGCTCTGGTCGATATCAAGGGTATTGACGCGCAGGAGTTCCCGCCCATCCCCACCGTGGACATGTCCAGCAGTATTCCCCTCAGCGTCATCGAGTTCAAAGAGATGATCCAGCAGGTGGTCTTCGCCACATCCTCAGACGACGGGCGCCCCGTGCTGCAGGGCGTGCTGCTGACCATCACCGAGAGCACCGTTACCATGGCCGCCACCGACGGCTTCCGCATCTCGGTCCGCAAAGCCACGCTTAAAGAACCCGCGCCGAGCCCCATCAACGCCATCATCCCCGGGCGTGCCCTGGGTGAGCTGGCGCGCATCGCCGTCAACGGCGATGAGGTCATCCACATGGTCATGCCCTCCGACCGCGGCCAGGTCATCTTCCATCTGCACGACGCGGAACTGGTGTCGCAGCTCATCGACGGCAACTTCCCGGATTACAACGCCATCATCCCCAAGAACTTCAAGACGCACACCACCACCAACCGCGAGAACATGCTCAAAGCCTGCCGCCAGGCGGAGGTCATCGCCCGCGACTCCAACAACGTGGTGCGCCTGGATATCACACCCGAGGGTGAACAGACCGGAACCATCAAGGTCAGTGCGCTTTCCGAGGAGACCGGATCCAGCGACATCACCGTGGACGCCACCATCGAGGGCAGCGAGCTGGCGATCGCTTTCAACGTGCGCTATCTTCGAGAAGTCATGGAAGTGATGGGCTCACCCAATGTCTCGCTGGATACCAACATGAACAACACCCCGGCGCTGATCAAACCGGTTGGAAACGAGGACTTCATCCACGTCATCATGCCCATGCACATCGGGTAACTGGTTGATAAATCAGACTGGCGCGTTTGCCGCGCCAGTTTTCTTTTCAAAAGGGTGAGTTCTATACCGTCTGCGACGTCTCCTCGGGACGCGGGAACCGCTTGATGACAGCGTGATAGACCAGCGCTCCCAGACCGGCTGTCAGCATGAGCACGATCGCTTCGGAGGACCACACCCCCAGCTTGAAGGTACTGAGCAGTCCGGCAATGACATCGATGAAGGCATGTGCGCCTACCGCCAGCCACAACCAGCGCCTCCGTCCCGTCGTGACAGCTCTATAGATCAGCAGTGAAAAACCTATCTGCATGAGGACGGCTAATATCCGTTCAAACCCCACCGCCAGCGGTTCGTGCCAGGGGATCTGCGCGGCCAGGTAAGCCTGCGCCTGAAACACCTGCGCCTGGGCGGCGTTTTTAGCAATCTGTGCCACGTTTGGTGTCGTGATGACCAGGTAGCGGTAAAACGATGGCAGCGTCAGGCCAGCGCCGAGGAGGAGCGCCTCGATGCCTCCGTGCCCCACACCCATCGCCACCGCCGACTGCCAGGACACATGTCTCTCGGGCAGCAGCCAGTACCCCCAGTAGCGCGCGAACTCCTCGCAGAACCCGGCCAGCAGCCCCCCGGTGAACGCCAGCAGCACGTAGAATGGCGCAGAATTGATAAAAGGCGACTTGAACGCGGAAAATCCGATGTTGACCGCGGCAGAAACGATCGTACGGGCGACCTGGGAGACTAAGAATGTGCCGATGCCAAGAAAAATGAATCGCCACTGCGTATTGAGACGCCGCTTGATGACAAACGCCAGGATGAACGGTCCCAGCAACACGACGCTGAGCGAGATAATGTAAGAAATAAGCATGAGCTAATTGTAGCATCACAAATGGTGTGTTTCACGTGAAACATGTCGTGACAGCGGAGAGATTCATCATTGACAAGCCCGCTCAATCTTTCTACAATGACATTGCCATTCATATCGCCTGCTTCATGCCACGATGGTCGTGCGTTCGTGCACATCCTCACCCAAAGGAGTTCGATCATGTCAAAAGACACGTCACCCGAAGCTTCCAGACCATCGACAATGAAGAACCAAAATCCAAAATCTGTCGACCCTATAGCACCGAACATCAATAAAGGTGAAAATCAACCCGCCAAAAGACCCACGTCTGCCAAAGCATCTGCAGGGGAGAAACCGACCAGCGCAAGATCAAGTGGAACGCCCAGACCAACTTCGTTGGAACCATCAGGCGCAGCCAAAGTGTCTGAATCTGGAGCCGGGAAGCTTTCATCTGCTCCGTCGGATGGCGCAGTGAGACAACCAGCGGTCATGACAGGTGCAGCCAAATCCAGCTTGACAGGCTCCACAAAAGCTCCCCTCGCGTCAAAAGCTGCCACAAATGAACCCATCACAACTTCGTTAAAAGAACTCCCCACCTCCAGGGATAACGAAGCGTGGAAAACCTCCCCAACAAAGAATGCGGATCATCTCGCCCAAAAACCTGCTGCTTCCAAAGCAGCCAGCTCTGCCAAACCCTCTGTCAATGGAACCAACAGCGCGCTAAAAACTACTGCAGCGCGTCCTGCGGGAGCTTCCAAAAATGGAACGGCTGGAGCGCCAAAAGCTTCCTCATCCCCCGCGCAGGGAGCGCTCAAGCAGCCATTTGTCAAAACTGCTGCCGCCAAGATCGCCGCAGGAAGTATCGCGGGTGTCGGTGCCCTGGTTGTAATCGCGCTGGCTGCAGGCGCATTCAAGACGACGCCGGACATCGGCACGCGCTGGCACTTTGAGACATCCGGGGCCAACAACTGCGGCGAACCGGCCTATGATGACTGGGAGGTTCCCGTTTATCAAAATGGCAACACGTTCACCGGCAACCAGCGGCCCGAACCGGTCATCACCAACGGCGTGATCCAGGGTAAAAAGGTTTCATTCGAGATCATCGTCTATGATGAGGACGAAAGCGTTGGCTGTGGAGATTATTCAGTGGCCAGCGGCATCATCAGCGGCAGCACCATCACGGGAACACTGAGCGGGCATGACTGTAAATCCTTTTGCGTCTGGGATGAAACTTTCACGGTCACGATCATTGAATAAAACCGGAGCATGTTTCACGTGAAACATGAAAACCTGACAGGTTTCTTGACACAAACCGTTGAAGTGTCTACAATCAAGCCGAAAGAAGAAACCATGCCAACTGAAAACACACTTCAACCTTCTGACGAGGTGCCCCCTGAACGCGGGTCGTTTGCGCATGGTTTGAACCTTTCCATCCTGCCTGAAGGGGAGCTGCTGGCTGCCCCGCTGGAGATACTGAGCTGACAACGATCCGGGTTTGACCGTGAACGCGCTGGCTGGTAGCTCCATGCCAGCGTTTTATTTTCTTTACGGAGGTGCGTCATGCCATTCATCAGTCAACTACTTGGAACCAGGGTCGTCGATGCCGACGGCGTCCGTCTGGGGAAAGCCAGTGAGGTGATCGCCCGCCAGGCGAAAGGAAAACCCCATCCTCAGATCGTTGCCATCGAAATTGAAAGGGGCAAACAGCGCCACTTCGTTCCAATTGAACATGTCGCCACGCTCTTCGCTCCCATCATCCCGCTGCTGCACCGCATCGGTGATATCCAGCCTTACGAGCATGCCGAGGGCGACCTGCACCTGGTGCGGGATATCCTCGATAAGCAGATCATCGATACCGACGGCATCCGCGTGGTGCGCGTCAACGACCTCGAGATCATCCGCCTCAACGGCAGCTATTTCCTTGCCAACGTGGATATCGGCAGTGCCGGTCTGTGGCGCCGCATGGGATTCACCAAAGCGGGTTCTTCTGCCAGATCCATGGAAAAAATAAAGTCGGGTTTCATCTCCTGGGACGCCGTGGAGATCGTTTCTCTTGATCAGCCCATGCGTTTGAAGGTCCCCGGCGACAAGGTATCCGAACTGCACCCGGCGGACCTGGCGGAGATCATCTCCGACCTCAGCCGACCGGAAGGATCGCGCCTGCTGCAATCGCTGGACAACGAAACGATCGCCGAGACGCTGGAAGAAGTGGAACCTGAATTCCAGGCTTCTCTGATCGAAGAAATCCCCAACGAACGGGTTGCCGATGTGCTGGAGGAGATGTCACCCGACGAGGCTGCTGACCTGCTGGCTGAGCTGCCAGACCAGCGCAGCGAGGAGATCCTGCGCATGATGGAACCGGAGGACGCCCGTGACGTGCGCAAGCTGCTGGCTTACCCGGTCAATTCGGCGGGTGGTATCATGAACACCGAGTTCATAGCTGTGCCGCCGACCTTCACCGCCGCGCAGGTCATCACGCACCTGCGTAAAATTAGCGATGAGGTGGAAACATCCAATTACGTTTATGTCACCGAGAAGGACGGCAGGATCATCGGTGTGTTCTCGCTGCGCGAACTGATCCTGGCAAACCCCAGCGCGCTGGTCTCAAAATTCATGGAGGATTATGTCGTCACAGTGAAGCTAGCCGATGACCAGGATGACGTAGCCCAGGTGATCGCCAAGTACGACCTGCAGGCTGTCCCGGTGGTGGATGAGCACAAGCGCATTCATGGCATTGTCACCGCAGACGACGCGCTGGACAAGATCATCCCTACGGGCTGGAAGAAGCGCTTGCCCAGGTTTTACCACTAAACCGTAGCGGTAGGAGCAAAGGATGAGCGGATTCTGGCAGCGTACACGGCCACTGCGGGTGAGACTGGGTTTACTCTTGGCGATCCTTGGACCGGGCATCATCACCGCCAACGTGGATAATGACGCGGGGGGCATTGCCACCTATTCCATGGCCGGGGCTCGCTATGGGTACGGATTCTTGTGGATGCTGCCTTTGGTGGTCATCGCGCTGATCATCGTGCAGGAAATGAGCGCGCGCCTGGGTGTGATTACCGGCAAGGGATTGGCTGATCTGATGCGCGAATCGCTGGGCATCCGCACCACCGCTTTTGTCCTTATTCTGCTATTAGTGGTCAACCTCGCCAACACTATTTCGGAGTTCGCTGGCGTGGCTGCCGCGCTGGGCATCTTCGGGGTTTCCAAGTTCATCAGTGTACCCATTGCGGCGGTGCTGGTATGGCTGCTCATTGTCAAAGGCAATTACCGAACCATCGAGCGCATCTTTCTCTTCGCCAGCGCCATCTACCTGTGTTACGTCATTTCGGGCGTGCTGGCCAAACCGGACTGGGCTGAGGTTGGCAAAGCTATGATCACCCCGACCTTCCGTTTTGACGGTGAGTACATTGTGTTGTTCGTTACCATCATCGGCACGACCATCGCGCCGTGGATGCAGTTCTACCAACAATCTTCTATTGTTGACAAGGGTATCAAACCCTCCGATTACAAACTGGAGAAACTGGATGTCATCATCGGCTCAATCTTTGCCGTGGTGGTGGCGGGGTTCATTGTCATATCGTGCGCGGCAACCATTTTCCAGGCGAACTTCGACCCGGCGACTGGGATGGGTTTACAGATCACAGACGCGGCTGAAGCGGCTGCGGCTTTGGCTCCGCTGGCCGGAGGGTTCGCTGCGGTGCTGTTCGCGCTCGGATTGTTGAACGCTTCTTTGTTCTCTGCAGCCATTTTACCGCTTTCCACTTCCTATACAGTGTGCGAAGCTTTCGGCTGGGAGTCAGGGGTCAGTCGCAAATGGAGAGAAGCCCCAATCTTTTTTATCATCTACACTGTATTCATCATCGTTGGCGCGATAGTGGTGCTGCTCATCCCTATAGACCAGCTGATACCCGCCATGCTGCTTTCGCAAACGCTGAACGGCATCCTGCTGCCGATTGTTCTGCTCATGATGCTCAAGCTGATCAACGATGCAAGACTGATGGGTCGCTTTAAAAACGGATTGATCATGAACATCATCACCTGGATCGTGGTGCTCATCTTGATCATCCTGACTGTCATCATGCTGGTGTCTACATTCTTTCCGGGACTTTTCGTATCCATCGGGTTGGTGTGATTGCTTATCTTTTAAATCAGTGAATAGATACTGTATTATTGTATAGACATTATAGTTGAAAATTGTAGTTTACCTGATTTCGAGTATATAATAATCATGCAGCGTTCTGTCAGTTTATGAAAAGAGGGATGAAATGATGACATCATCTGTCGATTTTTCACATGAGGTCGATCCAAAAAGCGTGGGCATGCGCCATGCAAAAGTGAAGGAACTGGCCAAAACCTTTGAGAGTGAGATCAGCGAAAAACACTGGCACCCGGCTGCCCAACTGGTGGTGCTGCGGCACGGCCAGGTCGTCCTGGATCGCGCCCTGGGATCTGGCAATAGAGGTTTGCCGATAAACCACGACACGCCCTTCTACTGCTTTTCGGTTTCCAAGCCCTTCACTGCCCTGTGCGTGCACAGGCTGATCGAGGAGGGGAGAATCAGCCTGGACGCGCGCGTGGCAGACTATTGGCCGGAGTGGGGCTGCAAGGGGAAGGAAAGCGCCACAATCCGGCACGTACTGCTGCACCAGGCGGGTATTCCCAAACCACAGCAGGAAATGCAGGTGTTCTCCTGGACGAACTGGGAACGCCTGATACGCGTGATCGCCACTTACCCGGCAGAGTTCACCCCCGGCGCGAAGACCGGTTACCATCAGCTCAATTACGGGTTCATCCTCGGTGAAGTCGTGCAGCGCGTGACTGGTAAACCGATCGACGAATACTTTTCCGAGATATTCGTGAAGCCAATGGGTCTGCAGCACACCCTGCTGCGGATGCCAAAGTCCTGGCGTCCCAGGGTTCCGAAGCATGTCTCGATGTGCAAAGAACAGGACTTGAACGCTTTCGTCTTCAATCTACCCGCGGTGCGCACAGCGCTCATGCCTGCTGCGTCGCTCACCTCCAATGCGCGCGGTCTGGCGGAGTTCTTCCAGATGCTGCTCAACGGCGGGGAATACGGCGGCAGTCGTTATGTCAAGAAGGCGACGATCGTGGATGCTACGAAGATAAGCTATGAAGGTGAAGATATCGTTTTCCACATTCACCAGCAGCTTGGCATGGGTTTCTTCCTTGGCAGGTCGTTGGTGGTGCCGATACCCCCGGAGCGTACTCCCCTGCAAATTTACGGCAGGGGAGGATCGCAGCACACCTTCGGTCATCTCGGATTGGGATCAGGCATGGTCTGGGCTGACTGGAAGGCGGATGTGGTGGTGGCATTCTGCTGCAACGGCTTGTGGCATGACGGTATCGCCGGGCCTCGCTGGAGCGAGATCAGCGACGGCGTGTGGGATGCATTGGACTAGTCCGCCTGTGCATTCTTTTGTTAATCTACAGATTTAGTCGCATATTGAAGGGTGCTGCTTGCTGTTAGTACTATGTCAATCACAAAGATGTCATGAATGCATCACTCATTCTTGTGAGTGCTCTCCATAGAATGCACTGATCTGCTGTGCATAATCGATCAGGCTCCTGCGTAAGGCTTCCGGCTGCAGCACTTCCACGCCGCGGCCCATACCTAAAAGATGCGTGCGCGCTGTGGGCAACGACTCGAAGCGCAGGTCCAGTGTAACCCAGCCCTGTGCGTCCGGTTCTTGGCTGGCGTTTACTGGTCTTGATCGCGCCTCCAACAGATAGGGCAGCGCAGCCAGCGTCCCAGGCGACACCTTTACCTGTGCGATGAATGGCGGCGGCGCTTCGTATTCTCTGCACCAGGATTTCCAGAAGCGCACCAGGTCGAAATCCGCCGGTCGGTTAAAGATCTGAGGCTGGATCTCGGCGCTGACCACGCGCGATACGCGCACCACGCGTACATCCTCACCCCGGGCGAACACCAGGTGCCACAAATTGGCTTTCGCCACCAACCCGTACGGCTTGACCGTCAACTCCACCATCCTGTCAAAGAAAGTGCGGTAGGTCATGCGCAGCAAGTGATCGCTCCAAACCGCCTGTTGCAGAACAGGCAGGCAGGATAAATCACTGTCAACCTGGAACCACCAGGTGGAATCCAGGTGGATGCGCTGGCGAGCTTGAATCTCCTCCCGCCGTCTCGAATCCGGCAGCGCCGCCGAAAGTTTACGCATGGCAGCCTGCAATTCCTCCCCCACACCCAGCTGCCGCAGCGGCTCGGGGATGGAAAGCATGAACAAGGCGCGCGCCTCGGCGGGATTCAACCCCGTCAGCGTGGTGCGGTACTCCTCCACCAAGCTGATCCCTCCACCCGGACCGCGCTCACAGTACACCGGCACCCCGGAGGAGGACAGCGCGGTAATATCGCGGTAAATGGTGCGCGTGGAAACCTCCAGCTCTTCAGCAAGTTGTTCCGCGGAGATCTTCCCACGCGTCTGCAGCAGCATCAATATCGATAACAAACGGTCAGCTCTCACGCGACCATTGTAACTTAATATCCTGACAACAGGTGTCATGATTTATTGATATGCTAGGCTTATCTCTAGAGAAAAAATTCACAAGGAGGAAAAAATGAACGATCTGGAAGTCCGTATTGTCAACCTGCCATCGATGCGCTTTGTGTGCTTCAATGGATTCGGGGAAAGCCCTGAAGGCGTCGCCTGGGGCAAGCTGATCGCCTGGGCAAAGAAGAAAGGCTTTTTCAATGCGTCGCGGCGTTTCTTCGGGTACAACAATCCTGATCCCACCCCCGGCTCTCCGAACTACGGCTACGACGCCTGGATGAACGTGGAGGAAGATGTGCAGGCGGAAGAGGACGGGCGCATCATCGAATTTCCCGGTGGACTCTACGCAGTGGCGCGCGTGGAAGCCGGGCCGCAGGGTGAAGGGATCTATGACACCTGGCAAGAGCTGGCTGCCTGGGTGGAACATAGCCAGTACAAACCTGAGTTCCACTCTCGCCAGTGCCTGGAAGAAGCCCTGAGCCTCTTCGCGCCCCGCGCGGATGGCAGCTTTGCCCTCGACCTGTACGAACCGATCAAGGAATAAGTGTTACGATCAGAATCCCCGCGGATCGCGGGGATTCTGACTTTCGCGTAAAATGAGCTATCATCTCAACCATGCTCAAGCTCAAGGTGTACGCGTATATCACCCATAAAGACAGGCTGTTAGTCTTCCGCCATATGCGTGAAGATGCAGGCATCCAGGTACCAGGGGGATCGCTGGAGCGAGGTGAGCAACCTTCTGCCGGGGTTCTGCGCGAAGCCCGCGAGGAGACCGGGCTGCAGGATCTGCAGCTTGTGCGGGTGCTGGGGGAGACGGAAGCAGACATGCGCCCATGGGGTGTGAACGAGACCCATCACCGCTGGTATTTTCACCTGCGCTGCTTGAGTGAACCACCTGAGGTTTGGCGGCACTGGGAGACGGATGCCAGTGACGGCACACCCCCACACGAATTCGAGTTCTGGTGGACGCCCATCACTGCCGTGCCGGTCCTGACGGCAGGCATGGATGAGATGATTCCCCGGATGCTGGATACTGCCCGATAGTGTAGCGTTTGACACCCTCGCGCCTGTCTGGTATGCTTGCCGGTGCGCCCGGGTGGGACCGGCGCGGCGGAGCCCTGCGAACCCCGACAGGTCCGAGAGGAAGCATCGGTAAGTGGGTCACTCTGGGTGCCGCCGGCAAACCTGCCCGGACGTACTTTATCAAGACAATGGATTCCAATTGACCGAACAACACCCTCCCGTCATCGACTACGAAGGCTCTGACTACCAGACCTCTTTCTGGGAACAGGGCGGGCGCGCTTACGAGGACCTGACCGAAGCCATCGCGCTCAAGTACCTGCTGCCCCGCGGGGGCAGTCTGATGCTGGAAGTGGGCGCCGGTGCCGGACGCAACACGCCGCGCTTTGGCATGTACGAGCGCGTGGTGGTGATGGATTACTCGCGCACGCAGCTGGAACAGGCCCAAGCCCGCCTGGGCAGGTCGCAGCGCTATGTTTACGTCGCCGCAGATGTCTACCGGCTGCCCTTCGTGGACGGACTGTTCGACGGAGCAGTGATGATCCGCGTACTGCACCACATGGCGGACGCCCCCGCCGCGCTCAAGGAGATCCGCCGCGCCCTCGGCGCAGGCGCCATGTTCATCCTGGAGTTCGCCAACAAGCGCAATACCAAGGCGGTGCTGCGCTGGCTTATCGGTAGGCAGAAGTGGAACCCCTTTGACCGCGGACCGGTCGAATTCGAAAAGCTCAACTTTGACTTTCATCCCAAAGCCATCCGCGCCTGGCTCAGTCAGGCGTCGTTTGAATACGAGCGCGCGCGCACGGTCAGCCACTTCCGCGTGGGTTGGCTCAAGCGGCATGTGCCTCCAAAGCTGCTGGCCAGCCTGGACGGCGCGCTGCAGTGGACAGGCGCTTTCTGCCAGTACACGCCATCGGTGTTCACGCGCAGCCGCGCTGTCGGCAGCCCCGCACCAGCAATTGAAGGCTTTTTCCGCTGTCCAGCCTGCGGTAGCGTGAATCTGACTGAGAAGAAGGATGCTGTCACCTGCTCATCCTGCAAGCGTTCTTATGAGCTGCGCGATGGCATCTACGATTTCAGGCTTAAATAACCCTGGGATTTTCCTGACGATGTGAAAAGTACCTGCGCGGCCATCCGCGAGATCAGGGCACAGGTGAAAATTACTGCGTCCTCTGCGCCTGCGCGCAACGGCAGCCCACAACAATGGTATAGAATATCCATATCACAACCAAGGTGACCCGTGACCATCCTCAAGCTCAGCCCTTCCAAACTGACCTTTTTGTGGGACGAATGTCCGCGCTGTTTTTACCTGGACGTGCTCGACCTGAGCAAGCGCCCGTCCTCGCCCATGGCCAAGATATTCACAACAATCGATAGCGCCATGAAGCAGTATTACACCGGTAAAGGCAGGCTGCAGCTCAGCCAGGACCTCCCCGCCGGGCATATCTACCTGACCCAGAAGTGGGTGCAGTCCGAACCGCTGGCGCTTCCCGGTCACAAATACCAGCCTTTCTTTCGTGGCTTATTCGACGCCATGCTCATGTTCGAGGACCACGGCGGTTATGCTCTGATCGACTTCAAGACCTCAAAACCCACCCGCAAACAGATCCCCTTCTACCAGCGCCAGCTCATGGCATATGTGCACGCCCTGGAGCACCCCGCGCCGGGCAGACTGGAGATCCGGCCTATCACTGCCATGGGGCTGCTCTACTTCACCCCCGCTGATTATCTGGACGACGGCGCAGGGAATACCCTGCTGCGCGGCAAAGATCACTGGCAGCCCGTTCCTCGTGACGATGCAGGCTTTATTAAGTTTATCGACGAGGTGCTCAGCGTTCTGGATGCCCCCGAGCCGCCTTCCGCCAATCCAGGATGCTCCTTCTGTAAATACCGCCAGGATGCCAGGGGGAATGCGTATTGATCCTGCTGAATATCTAAACCTGGATATGTTTCTTCGATAAATTGGGTAAAATCAAGTTAAATGCGTTTATCAGGAGAGACCATGAAAATCAGCGCTCGTAATGTGCTTTTGGGAACAGTGATCAAGATCATTCCCGGGGCGGTCAATTCGGAGATAACCATCCAGCTCACCGGCGGAGAATTGATCGTGTCCGTCATCACCAACTCGTCAGTTGAGAGCCTGGGGCTGAAGGTGGGAAAACTGGCTTATGCTGTGATCAAAGCTTCCAATGTGATGGTGGCTGTGGATTAGCTGGCCGGATTCCCCTATCTTGGGGATTTCCTTTGGGGAAAACGAAGGTTCAGACAATACTTCCTTTTGCTTTGAGGAATTCATCCTGTAGGAATTGACCCTGTCTTCTCCAACACCCAGAAGTGTGAAAGTCCAAGTAATTTCAGCGGCGTCCTCTCCAGAGCCTGCAAAAAGCTGCGCAGGATTCTGCCCAACGCCGGATGCCGGGCGATGATGTTATCGTATGCGCCAAAGAGTATCGTCCTCTGCACCACCTTTAGAGGCAGCCCGTGGAACAGCCTTTCCAGGTCGCGATTGGAATAGATACGCACGTGCGGGGCGAGCCTGTCGCGCCACTTGCGTGGCAGCCAGTTGACGAAAATCTTATTGCCGAAGTGATACACGCCCATGCGGTATATGCCGTGCGTCTCAAACGGGTAACCACGGTTTGGCACGAACAGCGCCAGTCTGCCTCCTGGCTTGAGCGTGCGTACGATCTCTTCCACCGCGGTTCGGTCGTCGTGCACGTGCTCCAGCACCTCGTGGCTCAGCACGAAGTCGAACAGATCGCTTTGAAATGGAAGCCCTTCTCCCGCCGCGCACACCATCTGCGCGCCTAAGGCATGCGCCTCGATGGCGCGGTCATGTTCGATCTCCAACCCCACTGCCAGCTTTGCCGAGGGAGAAAGTCGCGTGAGATACTGCCCCACCCCGCAGCCGTCCTCCAGAATGATCCCCTGCAATCGATCTCCAGCTTCCCGCTGGATCAGCTCCAGCCTGCGCTGCTGACCGGCACGCCAGATATAGGAGGGTTCGCCGCGCAGCGCGGCGTGTTGTGAGGGCTGTCCAGGCATGCGCCTATGGTATCACGGATTTTTGATTTGCAAGAGACAGAACATGGATGACCGATGAAACACTTTTTCCGCAGGGACTGGATAATTCGTGTTCAAAGGCCACTGGTAACCGCGGTGAGGTCCCGCCTAACCCTTCTTACGCAAGGGAACCCACGCCAGCACGGTGGTGCCCATACCCTGTTCCGAGGTCACGTCCACCTCGCCGCGTGCGTTGCGCGCGCGGATCTCCATGTTGGACAGACCATGCCCCAGCGTGGCATGAGCTTTTTCAATATCAAACCCTTTGCCATCATCATGCACTTCCAGCAGAACGCGGTCGCGCGCCGTCCATACCACCACCGAAATGTGCCTGGCGCGAGCATGCTTGGCGATGTTTGCCAGGGCTTCCTGGCAGATGAGGAACAGGGCCAGCGCGTTGGCCGATGAAAGTCCATCCAGCGCCCCTTCCTCCGGACCCTTCAAATTGACTTCCAGCAGCGTGTTGGATCGGAATTCCTGCACCAGTCGCCCGATTCCTTCCATCAGATTCTCGTCCAGCAAACGCCGCGGTCGCAGATCGAGGATGTAAGTGCGGATGTCGCGAATAGCCGCATTCAGATCAGCGATCGCCTGCTCAATGCGTTTTTTTGATTTATCCGAATCTTCGTTGAGCAGCAGCCTGGCGTGTTCCAGGGTGAGCCCTACCGCGTAGATGGACTGGATGATGCCGTCGTGCAGATCCATGCCTATCCGTTCGCGCTCTTCCAGGATGGCGATCCGTCGACCCTGGATGGTATGCCGCACGTTTTCGATGGCGGACCCGACTCGCGCCGATGCCGACACCAGAAAGTTCATCTCCATCTCGTCCAGGTCTCTATCCCGGCATGAGGCCAGGCACAACACGCCCAGCGGATCTTTGCTGCCTGCGATGGGGACGCAGGCGATCTGCCGGCAGCCCTGCTCCGCGAGGTGGGGGTTGAGCTCCTTGAGCATGTCGCGGGGGAGTTCGAGAACGCGCGGGTTGGCACCTCGGGTGATCTCGCCCAGCGCTGAATGGCGTAGCGTGTAATGGTCGTGGTTCCAGATGGATTTTACCTGTTTACCGTGATGGTGCACCTGACGCAAAGTTGGACTATCCTCCTGCAACAGGTATATCTCGCCCACATCGATGGACAGGTAGCTCATCAGCTGCGTCAGTGTGGTATCCATGATGCGGTCGATGTCGGTCGTGGATGAGAGCGCCGCAGAAAGCTGGTTGAGCAGGGCCAGGTCCTCCTTCTGCCGCTGTAAATCGCTGAACAGGCGCGCGTTGGTGATGGCATACCCGGCATAGTGCGCCAGTTCCAGCACCTGGCTTTTCATCTCATCCGCCAACCCTTCCCGTGTACCAGTCACCATCATGATACCTAAAAAGGTGTCATTGTGGTTCACTGGCACCGCAAGCAGCGGAATCGTGAGGTTGACATCCGGTGGGAGAGTTTCTGGAGGGAAGGAAATATCAGCGCCAGCGCAGCGCAGGAGGTTGGACAGGTCTTTCTGCCCGTCCAGAGCGCGTGTGAGCACATCAGCGATCTCCTGATCACCGCTGATGGCATGCTCCTTCGGAGCGTTGTCCTCACCAAACAGGGTAATGACCGCAGAGGTTGCACCCAGGGAGCTACAACAAAAATCGACCATGCGCTCCAGCATGGCGGGCAGCGCCAGCGTTGCGGGTATGGTCTCAAATGGCTGCGACACAGGGATGTCCTCTCCGCTCTTCGGTAAGTTTTTTTCAGGCATGCAACCTCGGCTGTGATTGTACCGAAGAGTAAGGGTGGCGTCAAACGCCCGTCTGGAGTGGAGCGTCAGGTTGCCGGTACCGGCGGCGGGGTGGGACCACCGATCATATTGTGCTGCACTGCCTGCTCCTCGGTGATCTGCTTGGTGATGGACATCCACCAGAACACCCAAATAACTGAGACAGAAAAATAGATCAGATAGAAAAACAGCAGGCTGTTGACCCCTTGCGGGGTGGATGTATCGATGGGTGAAACATACAGCACCCACAGCGGGCTGATGGCGATGGCGTAATACAGGAGCCACCAGAAGACGAGGATACCTCCGATCCTGGTTTTCTTCCACTCCAACCTGTTCTTCATCATGTCTTCATAGTAAGTATCGTTCACCTTTTTTACCTGCAGGAGTGTCAGCAGCGGCATCACCCAGGCCAGACCGGGGATGAGAAAACCCAGCACCACCAGCCAAACAGGGTAGGCACCCTGGGCGTTCAGCGCTGGCAGGTTGAGGTGCGCGATGAGCAGCCAGATGTCCCACAATATCCAGGTAACCACAAAACACAATCCACCAAACAACAACACAGTGCTGATATTCCTCATGTTGCGCACTAGTTTTTGTTGATCAAAATCAAAGTAATTCGCCCTGCCTGATTGCAGTACGCTCAGGTTGCCCAATGCGGAAACTGCCTTGATGATGCCCCACGTGAACAGAACGATGAGGATGATCATCAGCACGCGGCAGGTGGTATTCAAACCCTTGGTCGAAATGTAGCTTCTGTTGGTCATTTTTTCCACTCCCTCCCAAAAAACAATCCTCTGAAACCATCCATATCACAATATACAAAATTCTATGATTAAATACAAGACACCGCCTCCACCAGGCTGGTTGCGCAGCAATCTACCCCTCATTGAATATTTTGAAAAGCAAATAGGTCTTCTAACGCTTCGCTGGAAAATTGATTCAGGCTGGCAAAACTTGTGGTTTGATTTCTCTACGGATCAATTGGTATTGATTCTTTTGTTCTTCGCTGATCTTCTTCGTCACGCTCATCGCCCAGGCCGACCACGCGGTAGATAAAATGAAGTAAAAAAGGTAAAAGATCAACAAACGATCCAACTGAGTCGGAGGAAATATATACAATGCCACCAGAAAGGTGATGACAATGCTGTAATACAAAATCCACCAGAAAACCAGATATGTCTGCACGGCCGTTGATTTCCAAGCCAGGTCGTTTTTGGCCAGGTCGTTATGCCGTGTGTCGTTCGCCTTTTTCACCTGCAGAAGCGTTAGCAATGGCATCACGAAAGACAGTCCAGGAATAATGAAGCCTGACACCACCAGCCAGGTAGGGTATGTTCCCTTGGCGTTCAGTTTCGATAGATTGATGTGCGCTACGAGCAGCCAGATATCCCACAGGATCCAGGCGATGCTGAAGCCTCCTATGCCCAAACCTAGCACAAGGCTGATGATCTTGGTTTTCTGCACCAAGTTTGTAAGCATTACATTGGCCGCATAAGGATCTGTAGCTTTTTGCTGAATCCAAAAATCAGAGAGTGCAGAGATCGCGATAAAGATTCCCGCGATAAACAATGCAACGAGAACAAAGACAAAAGTTCGATATGCCGCATTGAAACCTTTAAGGGCTATATATTCTTTTTTGCGGGCAGATTGTTCCATACCCCTGTAATCGGTAATTTTGATACTTTTTAATTTTTGGGTGTCTCGAATATCATCGATGATTCGCATTGCCATATTCGACCATCCAATCAGGACGATAAAATTAACCAGGCAATATATCAACAACAACTGGATTTCCCCGGTAGATGTGAAGCTCAACGGAAAGATATACACTGCTAGGGACAGGCAAAATACGACAATGAAAAAGAATAGCCACCATAGAATGAGATTGCCGCTGATTTTTCTTGTTTTCCATGCATACCCATTCTTATTCAACTCCTCTGCGGGTGTGTCGTTCACCTTTTTCACCTGCAGAAGCGTTAGCAATGGCATCACGAAAGACAGTCCAGGAATAATGAAGCCTGACACCACCAGCCAGGTAGGGTATGTTCCCTTGGCGTTCAGTTTCGATAGATTGATGTGCGCTACGAGCAGCCAGATATCCCACAGGATCCAGGCGGTTCCAAATCCAATGCCAGTGATAAGCAGCAAAATGGTCATGCTCTGAATTTTTTGTCGAACTATCACAAAATCACCTGTCCCGCTGCTTAAAGGTTTTAACAAATCATCATTAAACAATAATGAGGTTGTTTGAAAAACCCCATACAAAGATAGTAAGATTAAAAGGATCAAGATCACCCAAATCGTGATGCTCATACCTTCCAATGAAAATACTTTTTTCTTCGTTTTCATTAATAATTTCTCCCTACTTAAAAATGAATGCCCATTAATTTTACAGCAATTCAGAACATTACAAGCACTCTTCATCAAAATGCCTCGCCGTCGTAATGCCTGGCGGAATGGTTGTGCTATAATCCATTCGCCTGCCTGGAGAGATGCCGGAGTGGTTGATCGGGGCGGTCTCGAAAACCGTTGTGGCCCTTACGGACCACCGTGGGTTCGAATCCCACTCTCTCCGCCTCAGTCAATTCTACTCTTGAGTTATTGGGAAATCTTTCCTCACCCTCAATTCAACCTCTCTTACCTTTCTCCTATACACTGGCAAATGCATTTTGTATAATATTAAACCAGAAGCGAGGAAATATGAATCCTTCTCTCACACGTGTGCAAATCACCTTGTTGGTCACTGCTGCGCTCTTGGCAGGTTGTTCTCCGTTTTACCCTCTCCCGCCATCTAACCCGACCGGATCTTCTACCACGGCGGAACCTACGATTGAAGCAATCGGTTCTCCATCGACAGAACCTGAAGTGGATCCTGCTGGCGTGTGCCTCCCGTCAGAGGGTGATTATCTTTCGTTTATCAATATGGAGCGCGGATACTGCCTGCTCTACCCCTCCACCTGGAGTGCCAGCCCCGATTACGCCCGTGGTGCGGATGCCATCAGCTTCACGGCCCCTATCCCGGAAAACCCGCCAGCCATGGAATACGTGCTGGCCTCTCTCACTATCGAATTCAACGGGACAGCGGAGGGTTATGATGCCACCAGCTACGCTTCCCAATGGTTGGCTTACTACCTGCCCGGAACCATTCCAGCGCAGGCATACACCACCATCGGTGGTGTTCAGTCTCTCGCCGCAGACGAGCTTTCCATCGGCATGCTGCCCCAGCGCGGAGCGTTCCTCATCACCAACGGCTATCGTTATTTCCTGCGCATGTCCCAGCCTGGCTATTTGACCGCTGAAGAGGACGCTCTCATCAACCAGATGCTACAATCCTTGCGATTCTTTCCTCCCCAGGGCACTTTTGTGTACATCCAACCTGAAGATGTCTGCCCGCAGCGCGGCGCAGGTAACTATGTATACACGTCCATGATAGATGGTTACTGCCTTCTGGTTCCCGAGGAACTGCAGCCCGAACAAACCTTCCCCGGCAGGTTCGAGGGCGGACCGGTGTGGATGCGCCACCCCAGTTTTGGTGACGTGAAGACTTCGCTGACCATCGGTTCATATGGTCATCACCCTGGCCAGACTCCTCGCCAGGCTCTTGCCTCCTGGCTGCGCGATGCCAGCATCAGCGATCCTGTGGATCTGACCGTGGGTGGCTATCCGGCGCTCACCTTTTATAATTATCGCGATCCCTGGGACGACAACATCACTTTCGTCTCGGTGGACGGACACCTGTTCACTATCCTCGTGCAACCCTACGAGCCAGACCAGTGGCCTGATGGCATCCCATTCTTCAACGCTGCGCGCGATCTGGCACTGAACACGATCGTGTTCTTCACGCCGTGGCATTAAACTCCTGATCAGTCAAATTCAAGAATTAATAATTTGCCTGCTCCTGCCAGATCAGCATTACTTCTTCTCTGTATGAATTGAATTGCCCAGTCAGTCTTATGCAGCCTGGCTCAATAAAAAAAAATCCAGCTATTCAGCTGGATAATCTTTTCAAATCTTTTTAGTACTTGATATATTTTTCCTTTGGCGCGCCGCAGATGGGGCAGACATCCGGAGCACTGCGGGCTTCGATATGCCCGCAGATGGGACACAGGTAAAAATCATACTCCTCACCCTCCTTGGAGAGGTGTGTCAGCATGTCCCGGTACAGTACTTCGTGCACCTTCTCCACATCCCAGGCTTTTTTGAAGCTTGCCATGGCAGGTTTTTCGCCTTCGGCTTCGGCATCCTGCATAAAGTCGGGGTACATGGTATTGACCTCGTAATGTTCGCCATCAATGGCAGTCTGCAGATTCTCGGCGGTGGTCTTGACATTCATTCCCACGCGGAAATGGGAAGCGGCGTGGATGGCTTCAGCGTCCGAAGCGGCGCGGAAGAGCTTGGCAGCCAGCTTGTAACCCTCAGATTCAGCCTTCTGGGCGAAGATGGCGTATTTGCGGTTGGCCTGCGATTCACCCGCAAACGCGGCTTTTAAGTCGTCAGATGATTTGGACATGACTTCACTCCTTATTTATTTTGGACAATTATAATCCGGATTGATCCCTCCACGCTTTGCAGGTTGAGAGCAAGAAAGGATTGGATGATCCTCTTACCTTATTAGTAGTTAATGTATGTAGTCGTAGTAGTAGGGGGTGTGGATAAGTGGATAAAACTGCCCGTTGCCTAAAAATCCCCCAATGGTAACCATTTTCCCGTCCGCCGCCCCCATATGTGGAGGAGAGCTGTTGTGAGGTTCTCCCGCGCGGGTGTGGATAATTTCAGAGAGGTTATTTGGCTTGCGAGGAATTGAGGTAATTGTTTACCACTTAAACACGAGTTGTTTTATTTCCGCGAGATGTTGAACAAATTTTTCAATAGTTATGCACACTCACACGAACTTATCCACAGAAAACAGTGGGTTATCCACAGATTTCAGGTGGGAAGGGAGATACCATTGGATATGCAGAACTGATCCAAATGAGCCTCCAACCTGTCCAGCGCGGAATCCATCGAACGCAACCTTTCAGGGTACTCTTCACCGATCAATCCGATATATTGGCACAGCGCCGCGAAAGGGGTGTGCAGCTTGCTGTTGGCGCGCAGCCACAGAACTGCGCTCGACCAGGTAGAAAGCATGATCCAAAGACTGGCGGCGGGATTCTCCTCCAACAATGACTGCGCTGCGTCAGCGTAGTATGCCTTGCGATAGATGGTGAGCCAGGGCGGACTGGCCGGCATGCGGCTGATTTCTTCCAGAGATTGCGTCCACTGGGCCAGGTGTCGCATGAAAACTTCCGCGGGGTTTTCGGGTAGGAACAGCTCGGCCAGGTCCAAAGAAGAGCCATTGCTTCTATTGAGATTTTGCGCACGGGAGGGATGATCCAGCCACAGGCGTCGGTCAGCAGCTGGAGGCGCGCTGTAGGTTGCTGTGTACACTGCCATGCGCTTGATGTTGAACAGGTAGTCACTTACGGTTTGAGGGGTGCATTCCGGATTGTCACTGAGGCGCATCCAGGTAAAGCGCGCGGCTTGGGCGATCGATTGGGCGCGCTGGGCGACCGTTTCAGAGGCGTAGTAGCGTGGGGCGATGGCTGCCTGGGTGAATTCAAACCAGTGGGTCCTGTCATGCAGTACCTTGGGGCTGGCGATGAGGTGCGCCCCCAGCCAGGGGTCCAGTCTCAGGCTGCGCGGCTGGTCGAAGACAGCGCGGGAAAAGTGGGCGATGTCTATGCTGATCTCGTCGTTCAGTCGTGCAACAACCCGCGCTATTTTGGGCTTGGTGGAGTGCACAGCGATGAGGTCTACATCCGCGCTCCCACCGAGAAGAGGTTCGTCATGCAGGCACGAACCAACCAGAAAGATGCAGACAACGCTGGGGTCGTTATAGGCGATGAAGGATGCCTGCGTGGCGGCGGTTCTGAGCAGAAAATCGCGGGTGATGCGCATGGTTTACTTTTCATTCATCGGTAGCGCTGGCTGCAGGGGCGGATTGGCAAGCGCTTCGCGGATACGGCTATCAACGTACAGCAGGTCCTCGCGGCGCTGAACGTAGTTCAACTTGTCCGTTTCCAGAACCAGGACGGGTACCTGCGGGTGCGCTTTGCACAGGACATCGTCGTAGGCCTGCGCCAGTTCAGCGATGTAATCCTGTTCCATGGCGCGCTCGTAGGAGCGGTCGCGACTGGCGATGCGCTGCATGAGAGTCTGCACACTGGCGCGCAGAAAGACGATGAGGTTGGGCAGCGGGATCTTTTCCGCCAGCGCTTCATGTACCGTGCGGTATACATCCAGCTCGTCGCCCTTGAGATTGACGCGTGCGAAGAGGGCGTCCTTCTCGAAGGTGTAATCGGTGATCAGGTTCCTGCCATCTGCCAGCACGGTGGGGATGTTGCGGCGCTGTTGGTGGTAGCGGCTGAGCAGGAAAAAAATTTGAGTCTGGAAGGCGTATCGGGCGCGATCGGAGTAAAAATCGCCCAGGAAGGGATTTTCTTCAAAGACCTCCAGCTGCAGGATGGCGTCAAATGATGGTTGCAGCAGACGCGCCAGGGTGGTCTTGCCCACGCCAATGACACCTTCAATGGCAAAGTACATGCGAGCTCCTATATGATGTGAGTTGATTAATTTATACCATATTCGATTTGATTGAAAAGAAAGCATTATTAGATTGAGCCGTCTCTCAGTCTGAGAGGTAAATTATAATTACTATATTGACAAACGATATAACGTGTGGTATTATATCAATAAACGATATAACGTTATATGATATAGGAGTGAATATGAACGATAAATTGACAAAAAGATACCTGCCTCTCTCAGAAGCCACTTACTACATTCTGCTGGCGCTCATAGAGCCGCTGCACGGATACGGCGTGATGCAGAAAGTGGATTCGCTCAGTAAGGGCGTGGTCAGGATTGGTCCGGGAACACTGTACGGAGCGTTCAGTAATCTTGAGAAGGAGCGCCTGATCGTCATGGTCAGGGAGGAGAAGCGGCGGAAAACATATACCCTGACAGACAGAGGAAAACAGGTGCTGGCAGGGCAGATCCGTCGGCTGCAGGTCATGGCTGATCATGGTCAGACCGTGATGCCAATTTTAGAAAAGGAGGAATGATGTCTGTCAAGCTTTCACACAAATATCGCTGGTTCTGGTACTGGGAAGATGAAAAAGAAGAAGCCTGGCTGCGGCAGATGGCCAACCAGGGGCTACATCTGGGAGAGCCCGGACCATTCGGACGGTACACCTTCGTGGAGGGCAAACCACGTGATGTGGTCTACCGGCTGGATTTTATCCAGCCCGGAAAGAAGGATGAGATGTACTATCAGCTTTTCCGCGATACGGGTTGGGAGCACGCCGGGGAAATGGGGGGCTGGCAGTACTGGCGCAGGGTCTCTCATCCAGAGGACAATCAGGAGATCTTCACTGATAATGAATCCAAGGTCAGGAAATACAATCGCTTGCTGACGGGGATCTTGATCTCTATCATTCCTGTCTTTTCAACCAGCTACATCTTGTTTATTGCGAATGTCAGACAGCGCCATCCGGTGAGTTTTGTGGATTACCTGCGGTCCACTCCGTTGCTGGTTTTCCTTGCAGCACTGGTCTTCATCGCCTTTCTTGTTATCCGCATCGCTGTTCGTATTCGCCAGCTGAAGAGGGTTTGAAATTCGGAGGGAAATCAGCGAGTAAACACCAGATTCTGTCCTAATGATTGGGAAGCCTTCCCGAAACCGTTTTCCTTCCGTTGATTCTTTTAAGAACGGAAGGCGTTGGGCGAATTACCAGGAAGGAGTGCCATGGGCAGCAGATCGGATCACCGGTATCCGGTACCTTGACGCAAAAATTAACCCTGAATGGAAGCTGAACGATGGCCTTTTGTCGAACTGGCTTGCATAAGAAGTGCGGCTTACTGGATATTACCGATTTTTCTTCTGGAAACAATACCGACTATCAGGTGGGTCAGCCAGAAAATCCCTGGTAGGTTCCCAGGCTGACCAGCAGCAGCTGCCACCAGGGGACGACTTTCACCAGAAAAAAACTTCCCAGGTCGATCTTTGAGCTGAACCAGGTTGAAACCGCTACGCTCGTGCCGATGATTAACGTCAGCACCAGGGAAACCAACAGCCAGATCAGGCTGCCGGTGATAGCGTCGCGCTGTTTGTAGTTAAGACGCAGTAGCGCCCCAGAAATTGCGCTGAGCAACGCGGCTTCGATCAAGAAACCCACAGCAGCCCGGCTGCCCAGCGAAACCGCCCATTATGTGAGCGGAACACAGACCAGCCTGACAAGGAAGAGGAAAAGGATGAAAGACCAACTTACATTGATCATTGGTGTCGCGCAGAATTTGTGGGCATTATCTACTGTGCATTAACCCATAACAAATGGTTGAACGAGCCGGCTTCGTAATCGTACCAACCGTCATTGACGGTGCTCAGGTAGGTCACCTCGAGTATCAGGTTGTGCAGCCCCTCAGGCCACTCGTCCAGCACATAACCCACGTGACGGCAGGACTGGTCCTCCAGGTCAAACGTGTACTCGTCCTGCTGGCTGGCAGAAAGTTGCCTGCCGTTGAGCAGGAAGGAAAGGCGCAGGCGAGAGAAGTTTTGTTCCAGCGTGGCGCGGTCGATGGCGCACCAGCCCCAGGTCCACAATACGGGCTCATCAGCGGGGACACTGATGGTGTAGGTGTACGTGTTACCGGCATAAGCGGCGTTGTCGTAGGATTCGACCGCCAGCCACTCCAGAGTGTCCATACCCTCGTTCATGGCGTTCTGAAAAGCCGAGCGCGGCAGAACGCGCGGGCTGCCAGACGCGGGTTCGGGTACCTTTGTGGGTGCGCTGTACGTGGCGGTGGGCATGGCGAAGCTGGACCCGGCGGTGGGGGTAACCTGCTGGATAAAGACGGACTGTCCGTTGATGAGCGGGGTGAAGAGGTTCCTGCCGAAAAGCAGGAGGAGAATCACGCTGAGCACGACAACGCCGGCAATGACCGTGCCGGTGATCAGTCCAGGAGAGGGTTTGGCGTGTTTTTTGACAGGCGGCAGGATGGCAGGGGGCAGCGGCGGAACGGCGGGAGTGTTTTTTGGCGCTTCACCGATGGAGAGGCTGGTCTCGGGGCAGAAGAGCGTGCCGAGGGGGTGCTGTTTGCCGCAGTGCGGGCAGGCGAAGGTGGGCAGGGAGGTGGGCATGTGGATATTATATGCATTTTTTTTGCATGGTGATGTGGTGGACAACGCGCAGAGGGAATACAAAAAGAGAAAGAACGCAGCTTTCAGCCGCGGAGTCAGTGGGGATGACAGTCAAATGTGAACCCAGCAAGCCAAAGATTGCCACGAGCGAGGGAAAGAATTACTCTTGCAGTCGAATCCATGTTAATAATTTTCAGTAAAAGACAGGTTGCCTTTCTCCTAAAAGCGTGGTATCCTACATAATAGAATATATGTTCTAATAAAATTATCACAAACATGGAATACCAACCACAACAAACCTGCCAGCCTGCGCAGTCGCCGCCGAAAAGCCCGCGTGAGACGGGGATGAAGGCACTTGACGCTTTCCCCAGCCGTCCGCAACACCGAGATCTTTTCCGAGTCTCGCTTATGTATGGGGTGGAAGTTATGATTACTGATGCGTTGGTTAAATCGGAGCTGATGGGGGTGCGGGCGGGCACTGGAACCTGAGCGGGGGTTGTAAGATGTGATAGAGGTATAACAGTGAGCGAAAAAAGTTTTAAGAGCGCTGGGTGTCGATATGCAAAGCAATCCATGTGATGGGCAGATTGCCACGGCTCTAAACGTGAGGCTCACGCTGATTACTACGTGAAAGAGAGGATACTATGGGACGCACATTACCATCCGGGACGATGGCATTCATGCAGGAGCAGGAGAACTTCTCCAAGTTCCGCCGTGCATTGCGACGCGCCGATCAGCTGGCGCTGGATGACCTGTTCGCCGCAGCGCGGTGTCACGTGGCTGCTGCAGCGTACGCTGCCAACGCCCTACCCATGGAGACGATGCTGCTGGCGATGCTGTTGGAAGAGCACAAGGAAGTGATGCACCTGCG
>CAZCHK010000016.1:0-8946 GCA_964498605.1 uncultured Anaerolineaceae bacterium
GCAAACTTTTATATACTTAGGGCTAGAAAAGGAGAGCTCATGCAAACTGCTGCGCAAGTGCCTATCGCAACCCCCCCGACACCAATGAATGCGAAATCAAATCCCCTCGTGACGACCAGTTTCATCATCGGGTTGATCCTCGTCGTTCCGATGCTCTTCACGCTGATCGCTGGAATCATTGGTACAAGAGTGCATATAGAAACTGGATTCCCGCTGATTTATATCCGCAGCCTGATCCTGTATCCCATGGGGATCACAGCGCTGATCGGCCTGTTCAGCGCTGTGATCGGTATCACGCGCATGAAGTTGACCCCCGGACCACACCCGTACGGCGTGGCTGTCGTCGGCTTCATGCTGTGCTTTGCCGGATTTTCCTATTTGCTGTTCGCGGTGATGAATGGCTTTGGATCCTCTATCGGTAATTTGGTCCGGGTTCTTCAATAGAAAGCAGGAAAACATGCAAACCCCCACGCCATTCCCCCCATCCTATCCGCCGGCGCATCCTGCCTCCGGGAAAAATGGATTGATCACTTTTGGATTCATCTTAAGCCTGATTTCTTTCGCCCTGATCCTGATCCTGGCTGTCGTGCAAGGTTTCCTGTATTCACCAATGCTTGCAACATTACGAGTGGGAAGGGAAGTATGGAACCTGATGACCTACCTGCCAGCCATCCTGGGTTTTATTGGAACGCTTGGCTTCCTGTTCAGCCTGATCGGAACATTGAGCGAGCTCAGCAAAAGATCTCTGACCCAGCACTTTGCCGCCTTCACCGGGATGGGCATGGGATTTTTCAGCTTTTTCATCATGATCGAATACGCCATCAAGACCATCCAACTACTGATTCGATGAAACATTTACGGTATTCTCCGGTCTCCATCTTTACGTTGATGGAGACCGTGACTTTCGTGCCAATGCGATATTTCGTGTAAATAGCACACAGGAGAAAACAATGCAAACAACGCCACCACTACCCTCCACGCCTTCGCACCCTTATCAAAACCCGCCGAAAAAATCCAACGGGCTGATCACCGCCAGTTTCATCATCGGCATCGTCCTTCTGGTGCTGAACCTGGTATACAGCAGTATCAACCCGTATCTGCTCCGATCTTTACTGGCGAGGAACCTGAAAACCTCAGCCATTGTCGTCATCACGATGACGATCAGCGTGTTCTTTGGATTCATCGGCCTGCTGGGTTTGCTGCTGGGCATTCTCGGTTTTCGGCAGTTGGTTCGCGGGCAACCTCCTATAAAATACTTCCTCGCAGTATCCGGAATCGCGCTGTGTTTTCATTCAGCCTTGAGCATTCTCGGAGTACTGGCGAACCTGATCAGCTCGTTTTTGTTCGAGATTATTTAGGAAAAAGGGAGTCTTACTTGAACCACACTTTGGATCTGCTGTTGCGGCGCCGCTCGGTGAGAAAATACTCCTCCCGGATTCCAACCCGGGAGGAACTGGAAACGGTCGTGCGTGCCGGTTTCCAGGCGCCGTTCTCTTACCAGCTGTGCAGCCTGCTCCTTAAAAGGGACGCGCGCAAGAATCCGTATCACGCCCCGCTGCTTTTTACGCTGTGCGTCGATTTCTTCAGGCACGAAGCGGTGATGGAGAAACGCGGCTGGAAAATGGTCTCCAATGACCTGTCCATGCTTTTCTTTGGCATCCAGGATGTCTCGCTCGTAGCTGAGAATCTTGCCATCGCCGGCGAAAGTTTGGGCATGGGCAGCTGCCTACTCGGCGGAACCCCGTACCAGGCGGAAAGGATCGTCAAGCAGTACAGGCTTCCCCCGCGCGTGTTTCCCCTGGTCCAACTGACCATGGGTTATCCTGCTGAGGATTTTCCTCCCCGCCCGCGCTACCCGCTGGAGTTTTCTCTTTTTGAAGACGCTTATCCAGAATTCTCAGATAACCAGATCTCCGCGGCCATGCAGGTCATGGATGACGGATACCTCGCCCAGGGCTACTACAAAAAACAACGCATCAAGATCCCGCTGCAGGGGAAACGCCCGGAATCGTACGACTTCAGCAATTACAGCTGGACAGAACACATTTCGCGCAAAGCGGGGCTGTGGCTGGACGATCCCAACGAGCTGATCATCCAGCTGGAAAAGTGCGGCATCTTCCTCATGCGCAAAAAAACCTGATCAAAGCTCACAGCAGTGTGCCGCCGTCTTCGGACATACGCTGTTGAACCGTGTACAGCCTTTTGTAAAGACCGTTCCTGGCGATCAGCTCCCGATGGCTGCCCATCTCCCTGATCCCCTTTCCCTCGAGCACAACGATCGTATCAGCGTTGCGCACGGTCGACAACCGGTGCGCGATGATGATCGTCGTTTTGCCCTTCATCAACCGCTCCAGCGCTTCCTGGATCTGCACTTCGGTCTCGGTATCCACGGAAGATGTCGCCTCGTCAAGGATGAGAATCGGCGCGTTCTTGAGGATCGCCCTGGCAATGGATATGCGCTGTTTCTGTCCCCCGGATAACTTGACGCCGCGCTCACCGACCATCGTGTCGTACCCTTCCGGCAGCTGCAAAATGAACTCGTGGGCGTTGGCGGCGGCAGCAGCACTGATCATCTCGCGTTCATCCGCGTCAGGTTTTCCGAAGAGGATATTTTCCCGGACGGTACCGTAGAACAGGTACACATCCTGGAGCACCATGCTGATCTGCTGGCGCAGGGACTCCATCTCGATCTGGCGGATATCGATTCCATCCAGCTCGATCGCTCCCTGCTGCTGCTCGTAAAACCTGGGGATCAGACTGACCAGCGTGGTTTTGCCGACCCCGGTGGGGCCGACCAGAGCGATGATCTTGTGCGCCGGGATGTCCAGGCTGACGCCCTCCAGTACATTTTCAGACGGGTTGTAGGCAAAAGTAAGGTTCTTGAACTCGATCCTGCCCGTGACATTTTCCGGAAGAGAGATATGCTTCTGCTGATCCTGAGCCTCCACGTTCTCATCCAGCACATCCGTAATGCGGTCTGCTCCAGCCAGCGCTCCCTGGACATTTTCCCATGCACCGCTCAAGTTGCGTATGGGTTGATACAGTATCTCCAGGTACAGAAAGAATGCCACCAGGTCAGAGACGGGCATCTCCCCGTTGAAGGCGAGCAGTCCGCCAAAGAATATGACCACAAGCTGGCCCAGAGAGGATGAAAACTCGATGAAAGGCTGGAAGATCGCCATCAACCGCAGCGCTTTCAACAATGCGTTCCGATAATTCTCAATTCTCACATCCACCCGTCTGGATTCTTCGGGTTCCCGCGTAAAAGCCTTGATCTCCTTGATCCCGGCGATATTCTCGTTGAGCAGGGCATTCAGGTCGCTGAGTGTCTTCTGGCGGAAGCGAAACGCTGGTCTGACAACCCTGGCGTAGATGCGCAGGGCGATCAGGATCAGTGGAACCGGGATCAAAGCCAGCAGCAGCAGTTTCCAGTTGATAAAGACCAGGACAAGGATCACGCCAATGAGCGTCAGGATGTTGACGAAGACATCCGGAAGCGCATGGGAGATCAGCTGTTCAAAAAGCTCGGCGTCGTTGGTGAGCTGGGACATCAACTCGCCAATCTGCTTGTTCTCGTAAAAACGCAGTGATAGGCGCTGCAGATGCTCATAGAGGTGCTTGCGCAGGCTGGCGACCACACCCCAGCCAGCGATGTGTGCCTGATAGGACCGAATAAACGTCAGGATGCCCCTGAGGATAAATAATCCCAGGGCCCCCAATGCCAGGGCTGTCAGCAGGTCCAGGAACGCCGGGTTCTTTTCAATGGCTGAAACTTGGCTGATCAAAGTGCGAATGATCTGAGGAACAAGCAGCTGCACGCCAACGAGCAGGACCATGCTGAAGACTGTTAGAATGAGCTGCGGGGCAAATTTTCGCGTGTATCGGGTGATGAGCTGAAGAGGTTTCACGAACTGTCCTTTTTTCGTTTTTATTCTACCTTCTTTGCGCCGATCCTTCGTGTAACGATTATCACATAATTGCGTGCGGATTCTCAATTGTTCATATTAAGAATGAGCAACTGGTGCGTGAACAAGGATGGCGGAATAGTTGAGCATTTGATGGTTTAAGAATGTATACTCTTAATCAATCAGAAACAGAAGGAGTGGAAAATGACCAGGATCGCGAAATACTTTTGTGCTGTTCTGATAATGTCAGGAGCGATTGCCCTGACTGCCTGTGCGCGGCCACCCGGGCGGAATGAGCTTCCCAGCCTGAACAAGCCCACATGGACAATGAATGTGCGCCCTTCCCAGGCACCCCCGCAGAAAAAAATCACTCCAACAGCTCGTCCTACCATGACGCCCATAAGCCCAACGAGCACAAGTGGTGTCGATCAATCACAACCCGATCTGACCCATCGTTCAGAGATCTTTGGTCATGATTATGCGGAAGAAGGCCAGGCAGTGTACAGCGCGTTTGTTACCAGAGATGGCCGGCATCTGCTGGTCACGTTGGAAGATTATTACGCAGAAATTATCGAACTGGAATCAAAGCGGAGAACCCAAGCCCGGCTAGGCTGTGAGTTATTCTGGCCGGATGTCGTTGCCATCGATATTCAGGAGAGCGCGTGGATGCTCTGCTCGGATTATTCCGACGGCGTGGAATTCCAGGTGTGGAAGCTGGATGCGGGCAGCGAGCAGGCGAAGATGATCTCGGCGGTGCGACATGACCCGCTGTTGACGGCGACCGCGCTGGCTTTCTCCCCGGATGGGCAGTACTTCGCCTTGGGCTTTCACAACGGGGAAGTGCATATCTACAAATCCAGCAGTGGAAACCTGCTCAGGCAAATACACGCGCACATTGACAATGTCACCTCCATGGCTTTCTCACCGGACAGCAGGTACCTGTTGACGGATTCCTGGAGCTTTGACTTTGAGACATACGTGTACGATGTTCAATCAGGTCAAAAAATCGCAACGCTCATTTCGGAAGGTGTCGGCAGTCCGAACACGCAATCCGTGTGGTTCTCCCCGGATGGAAGCCTGGCTGCCGGCATGTCCACAACCGGCTTGGAGGTTTTTTCAACCTCAAGCTGGACTCAGCTATACAGCCTGCCCTCCCGCTACTGGGGCTGGCTAGGATGCGATAACAAGACATGGTTTGACGCCGCGAATGCTTCCCAGGTGGACATATACGCTTTAAATTCTGGAGAGCTCCTGATGACCGTTCCAACCTACCAGCTATTCTGCCTGGCCGACCAACAGGCCGCCTATGTGGAGTTTGATGCTGATAAAATCACGTTGTACGCGCTGTCGCTGTATTGAGCGAATGTGAAAACCTATTGAAGGTGACAGGATAACTCCAAGGGTGATGTACTTAATCCTGTGCAGGGCAATCAATCCAGGGGGGGGTCCTTCATCACACTTTCCCTGGCTTTCCGGATGCCAAAGCCATTCCAGAACAGGAAAATCGCCCCGACGAGAGTGATCGGCAGCCAGAGCGTGACATGCAAAATGAGGATAAAACCAGTCGCAATATCAGCCGCAATTCGGTAAGCACTGACCAGGGTTTTTCCGGCCAGCTCGAATGTCCCAAAATAACCCGGGGCAGCCGGAATCAAAGTGAACAGGTTGATCGCTCCATTCAACATCATCAGGGCATAAAAGCTGAGATCCAGAGAGAACGCCTGCGCGACCAGCCAGTATGTGCAGGTTTCCACCAGCCAGATCACGATCGTCGTCAGCAGCACCAGCGCCGCCTCCTTTGGGGAGCGCAGGCTTTCCAACCCTTTGATGAGTTTTGAGAACACTTCAGCAGCTTTTCCCCGCCACTTTGCAGGCAGGATTTTTTTTTCAACCCACTGGAATATCTTTTGAGTGAGGCCTGGCAGCAGCACCAGCAGTACCAAAAAAATCAGGACCAGGGAAAAAATTACCGTTAGAACCACCGCCCATCGCGTGATCAGATCGACATCCCCCCCAATCAAAGACGTCAACAACGGAAAGGTAAAAAACACAAACGCCAAAACAACGATGCCATCGAATATTCTTTCGACCACGATGGTCATGAATGAGGACGATATGGGGTAATCCTCCCTCTCCTTGAGAATGTAGGCACGCAGGATTTCCCCTGCCCTGGCGGGATATACATTATTCCCCATGTAACCAATACAAATGATTGGAAATAGCTTGGATAACGATATTCTTTTTATCGGCTTGAGAAGAATTCGCCAGCGAAGTGTTCTGATCCAAACCGCGCAAAAATAGACAGCAACAGCGGGCATGATCCATGCGTACTTCGCACCTGCCAATACCGCGAAGATCTGAGCAATGTCCAGCTCTCTTAAAGTCCAAATCAAGAGGCCGATTGAAAATATCGATACCAACCACCGCAACCAGGTTTTCCAATTTAATTTCATGATTGAAAAATATTTTATCATGGCTGCATCCTGGCGTTGCTTTCTACGCGTACTTTCTGGCATAATAAGGATAAAGCAAACTGGAGGAATTCATGCCCAAGAGAATGATCCTTGTCGCTGGTAACATTGGCTCGGGTAAGACCTCGCTCACGGAAAAGATCGGTGAACGCATGGGGTGGATCACGGCTTATGAGTCCGTGGTGGACAACCCATATCTCGCGGATTTTTACGCGGACATGAAAAAATGGTCGTTCCACCTTCAGGTCTTCTTCCTCGGCCATCGAGCGCAGCAGCACCTGGATATGTGGATCAATCCGCGTTCGGCAATTATCGACCGGAGTATTTATGAGGACGCGTTCATATTCGCCAGGGCTTTGCATCACCTGGGAAACATCTCTGACCGCGATTACTCGACCTATCAAAAGACATTTGAAATGGTGGTCAAGAACCTTCCGATTCCCTCACTGCTCGTTTACCTCAAAGCGCCCGTGGCGATTCTTTTGGAGCGTATCCGTACGCGAGGCCGTGGAATGGAATCAGGGATCACGGCAGATTATCTGGCGCTTCTGGAATCATATTATGAAGATTGGTTAAAGATGTTCGATCTGTGCCCCGTGTTGACGCTGCGCACGGATAACCTTGATTTTGTGCATAAAACTGCTCACATGGATACCGTTATCAAGGCCATCAAATCCAAATTGGCTGGCAAGGAAGAAATCATATTTGAAAAATGACACCATCCGCTGAAACAATCGGCGGCTTTTTGCGTATACTGATATAGAAACACTGATAGGAGCTTGCGTGGACCTGGCAGAAATCGAGTGGTTGAAGTTAGCCAGAGAAAAAAACGAGGAAGCCTTCGTGCATTTGGTGGAGCTGTACCAGACGCCGGTCTATAATATGTGTTTCCGCATGCTTGGCAACTCGATGGAAGCTGAGGACGCATCACAGGAAGCTTTCTGGCGAGCTTTTCAGGCCATTGATCGCTATGACCCCCAACGCTCATTCATCACCTGGCTTCTTTCCATCGCCGCCCATCACTGTATTGACCTGTCAAGAAAGAAAAGGCTTCCCCTGCTCGATGTAGATCTTTTGACCGATCTGGACGCTCCAGATCCCTCTCCCACCCCGGAAGTCGAGGTCACGCGCAGGCAGGATAAAGAGAAAGTAATGGAAAAACTGAAAGAACTGCATGAAGTCGACAGGACAATCGTTGTTCTTCGATATTGGAACGATATGTCAGAAGAGGAAATCTCAGCCACGGTCTCCCTATCTGTTCCCGCCGTTAAAAGCAGGCTGCATCGCGCCCGGAAACAATTAGCACAGCTATGGATGCAAGACGAATCAAGCCAAACATCCAAAAGGAGCATTCATGAAGCACTCGTATTATGAACAACTGATCTTCAGCGAGAGTGATCTAAGCTCATCGGAAATAAACACTTTACATGCACACATGTCCGACTGCCAAAGGTGTCAAAAGCTATCGGAAGCATGGAACAAAATTTCCCCATCGCTATTGAAGCCTGAAATGGTTTCTCCGAAAGCTGGTTTCTCGTCACGCTGGCTGGCTTCACTTCAGCAGAGGGCTGACGCACAAAAAAAGCGCTCAATACAGGCAGCTATCTGGAGCATGGCCGGTACGGCAATGCTATGCCTGATCGTTTTTCTGGGAATTAATCTCAACGCGGGCAGCGCGTCGAGATTCTTCGATCGAGCCGCGGACTTCTCTCGCAACGCGCAGCAATTTTCCACTCAGATCAGGAACTTGTTTTACATCGCGGTGAACAAAACTCCACCTTTCATCTGGGTGCTGTTGCTGGTGGCCTTTCTTGGTTGGATTGCCATTGGCTGTGTTATCTGGTACTTCATCAAGAAGAACAAGGCAAAGGTTCAATATGAGACGAGTCGTTAGATTCGGGGCGTTGCTCGCACTGCTGGCAGCCTTGATCTCTACCACGAACACGGTTTCTGCCTCACAGCCATCCTCCCGGATCCATCCAAATGTCACGCTCAACGACCAGGCAATTGCGCTGGAGCAGAACAAGGAATTGGCGGGAGAATTGCTTGAGATCGCACAGGATTACAACCTGGATCTGATATCTAAAATCCTGATCTCCCTGATCTTCACACTGGGCCTCAGCGCTCTGGCGATGTTGATTACGCTCCTCTTCCCCAAGAACACCTCCACGATAGCGAACTGCTTCGCACATTCTCCGGGCGTTTCGTGGGCGGTCGGGCTGCTGACCTTATTCTCAACGATTGTCGCCATGATCATCACAACTCTCACTCTGATACTGATTCCGGTTTCCCTGGCTGGAGTGATCCTTCTCTGCGGAGCTCTATTCTTGGGGTACGTCAGCGTGGGCTATTGGGTTGGTTACAGGATCGCTGAATCATCCAGATTAAAATGGGCGGAACCGATCACGGCTGGCATCGGAACAATGATCCTGAGCATCATCATCTCGGCTTTTTCATTGATACCGTCATGGATGGGAAGCTCTGTTGCGGCGCTGATGATATTCATTGTGAGCATGTTCGGACTGGGCAGCGTGACCCTGACGATTTTTGGATCCAAACCCTACCCCAGG
>CAZCHK010000016.1:9046-45265 GCA_964498605.1 uncultured Anaerolineaceae bacterium
GACTTGCCAAATTTCATTTGCTAGCGTATAGTATTTATCATGATACCTGCTGATCCGTACACCCATTCAGACCCCGTCCCGATCATTCATGTTTCCGGCAGCCATCTAGAGATTGGCCATCAAATTGGTGAGCATTTTCGAGACCAGGTTAAACACGGGCTTGAAAACACCTATCGCCTGATCGACAGCACCTACGAGCACCTGCACCTGCGCTGGGAAGGAGCCGTCAATCAGGCCAAGAAATACCTTCCATTTGCACAGGAACGTTATCCCCAGTACGTGGACGAAATCAAAGGCATCGCGGAAGGAGCTAATGTAAAATTCTATGACCTCGTCGCCTTGAACAGCGTCGAAGCTGTCACGATTGACGCGCTGCACCTGACCAAGTGCACAAGTTTTGCGGTGGATAACAACCGCTCTAAGAACGGTCACGTGCTGGTGGCGCACAACGAGGATTGGCTTCCGGAAGATGAATCGGACCTTTTCCTGATCCACGCCGCTCCGGACGATGAACCACCGTGGATTGCCATGACCTATGGAGGCCTGCTTCCGAACATCGGATTCAACGCGGCAGGTATTGCGCAGTGCTGCGATTCGGTCTACCCCAATGACATTCGGATTGGTATCCCCCGGGTGATCGTTTCGAGGGCTGTCCTGGGAGCGAAAAGCCCCTCCGGCGCGATTCGGCACATGATCATATCCCTGAGAGCGGCGGGGTATAACCACCTGCTCGCTCACGAAAGCGGTGAACTTTACAATGTCGAAGTCTCGGCGAAGCAATTCGCGGTTCTTTACTCCAGCCAAGGTCTGATCGCGCACACAAATCATTTTCTCGATCCCAAAATGCAGGGCTTTGAGAAAGACCCGGACGAGCTGATTTCCACCCGCGTGCGCTATTTCAGGGCTCTGCGTCTGCTTCAACAATCAAGCCTCCATACCGAAGAGTCTTTGAAAACCATTCAGCGGGACCACATCAACTGGCCCGATTCCATATGCAACCATTCCATTACCGAAGAGGATCCAAGAGATAGAGAGAAAACCGTGACCAGTCTCATCATGGATCTTACGGATAAAAAGATGTCGATCTGCTGGGGCAGCCCCTGCACGAACGAGTACTCGACTTACTTCCTCAAGTGACCGATGACCAAATCGGCTTCGTGTGACCGATCATGTCATGCGTGTCGCTGCGCCCATAAGTGATTCGTTGAAGTTATAATTCTGGAATTGAATTACTTCAGGCACATATCAGGCGAAAAGGCAATCGTGATGAAACAGTTACTGCAGAACATGAAGGATGGGCGGACAAGAGTGGTTGAAATTCCCGTACCCAAGGCGCGGCCTGGCCACGCACTGGTAAGGGTGTCCAGTTCGCTGGTGTCCTCCGGAACTGAACGGATGCTGGTGGAATTTTCAGAAAAGAGTCTGTTGGAAAAAGCCCGTTCGCGGCCTGATCTGGTCAAACAGGTCATGGATAAAGCAAAACGCGAAGGCATATTACCGACCATCAAAGCAGCCTTCAATAAATTGGATCAACCCATGCTTCTTGGCTATTCATCCGCAGGGACGATTGTCGGGGTGGGCAGCGACCTGAAGGGATTTCGTGTCGGTGACCGGGTGGCCTGCGCAGGAGGCGGTCATGCCGTACACGCGGAATACAATGTCGTTCCGCAGAATTTGATGGCAAAAATCCCCCCCAACGTGGATTTTGACTCAGCCGCATTCTCAACGCTTGGCGCGATCAGTTTAAATGGCATCCGTCTGGCGCATCTCGGGCTTGGAGAAAAAGTTGCCGTGATCGGGCTGGGCTTGCTTGGAATGATCACCGCCGAGCTGGTCAGGGCATCAGGCTGCCAGGTGATCGGGATCGATGTAAACCTCAACAAGGTCAAGATGGCTCAAAAAGCTGGTTTTCATGCCATCCACCGCTCAAAGGCCGAGAAAGGCTGCGCTTCGTTTTCTGACAACCGCGGGGTCGATGCGGTCCTGATCTGCGCCGATACCTCCAGCGACGACACTGTCCAACTGGCGGGAGAGATCGCTCGCGATCGCGCCCACGTCATTTCGATTGGCGTGGTTGGAACGAACCTTCCCAGAAAATTGTATTACGAAAAAGAATTATTCTTCCAGGTTTCACGTTCCTCCGGTCCAGGCCGCTATGACAGCGAATATGAAGAAAATGGCCAGGATTACCCCTTCGGGTTTGTCCGCTGGACAGAGCAAAGGAACATGCAATCTTTCTTGGAGCTCCTGTCCAGCCAGCGCATATCGGTGGATCACCTCATTTCCCATCGCTTCGCGATCGAGGACGCGCAGGAAGCTTACTCGCTGATTACCTCGAAATCTGCCAGACCGTTTATTGGGATCATTTTGACTTACTCCCTGCAGCCTCAAGCAGAGCCACAGCCACCATCGCCCTTGATCCAAAAGGCCCCACCGGTGCGATACGAAAAGGAAGTTATCCTGGGAGTTCTCGGCGCGGGGAATTACGCGCAAGCCACTTTGTTACCCATAGTCAAAAGAAGCAAGGTGGTGCTCGATACGATTGTATCCGCCTCCGGGATTTCAGCAGCGCACGCGGCGGAAAAATATGGGTTTTCCCGCACAGCCGCATCCGATGATGAAGTCCTGCAAAACACGAACATCAATGCAGCCCTGATCATGACCCGTCATCATCAACATGCCAGCCAGCTCATCTCCGCGCTGGAAGCAGGCAAACATGTTTACTGTGAAAAGCCCATCGCTGTCTCAAATACTGAATTGGATCGAATTGAATCCGTGCTCGCACGACACCCTGAGAATATCCTGATGTGCGGATTCAACCGAAGGTTTTCTCGCTTTGGCAGCCAGATGAAATCGCTGGCGGGTGATTGCGAGGAACCCATAGCGATTCATTACCGGGTCAACGCGGGTTTTCTGCCCTCAAACCACTGGCTCAACGACCCGGCTGAAGGCGGAAGATTAATTGGTGAAGCCTGCCATTTCGTGGATTTCCTGACCTTCATCACCGGTCAGATACCAGTCTCGGTATTCGCCCGTGGATTGCCGGATCAAGGCAAGTACTCGAATGATAATTTCGTGCTGGTGTTCAATTATCCCAATGGCTCAGTAGGAACAGTCACGTACCTTGCCAATGGGGACAAAAGCTGCCCCAAGGAGCAGGTGGAATTATTTTGTCATAACATGGTCATCAGGCTGAATGATTACCGCCTGCTGGAACTTTACCGAAATGGTTCCAAGAAAACTTACCGCGATGTTCTTGGTCAGGACAAGGGTCACGCGGCGTCCTGGACGGCTTTTCTCGCATCCGTAAAGGATCATGCTGAACCTCCCATCCCTTACACGGAATTATTCGGGGTTCACAGGGCTATTTTCGCGGCAAAAGAAGCGCTGGTTTCCACCAGGGTTGTGGATATTTAATTATCCGGATGTCCTCCAACAGCAGCTTGTCGGTCTTTTGGAAATCGCTTACTCAGCTCAGAACATCTGAACTGCTTCACCTGGCAGCCTATAGAACCGGCCTCAAATTTAACCTGATTTCAATTCCAGCACCCGACAAAGGCAAGGAGCTCAGGCTCATAGAACCCGCGCCCTATTCAAAGGACCTGATCGATTGGCACGCGGATCCTGAGGATGATTTCCTGCAGGCGGCTGATCGGATCTGTGATGGAGAATACCCCCTTTTCGGAGGTCCTTTTCAAAAACTTGATCTGGACCACCGTTCTCCCCTGAAAAGCTGGCAGGAGTATGAATCAGGGCGTGAAAAACCTTCGCAGGTTGATATTAAACAGATCTGGGAACCCGCCCGCTTTGGCTGGGCAGTTTATCTGGCCGCAGCATATAAAAAGACCGGGGATCACAAGTATCTGGCATGCTTTTCAGGTTTATTCGAAAAATTCCTGGCGCACAACCCTCCCTATCTCGGCCCGAACTGGACATCAGGGCAGGAATCTGCCATTCGGATCATCACCCTCGCGTACTGCCTGCAGTTTTTTTCCCGTCAGGAAGAACTGGAAGCAGACATCAGGCTCAAACTGTCATCCTTCCTGGTCACCAGCACGCGCCGCATTCCTCCCACCCTGTCGTATGCCCGCGCCCAGAACAACAATCATCTGCTGATTGAAGCGGCGGGACTGATCACTTCCGCGAGCATGTTCGAGGATTCCCGCGAAACCAGGAAATGGAGCCGGGCGGGTTGGAAAATCTTTACCAGGTGCATAAAGCATCAATTCTCGAGTGATGGCGAATACATCCAGCACTCATCCAACTATCATCGCCTTGTCCTGCAGACGATTGCCTGGGTACTGGCCATCGCGAAGATTAAAAAAATTGAATTGCCCGGCGCGGTTCACGAAAAGATCAGGCAGGCTGTTCACTGGATGGAAGAGAGAACAGACGCAAAATCAGGCTTAACGCCGAATTATGGACACAACGATGGATCCTACCTGATCCCACTGTCCACCTCGTTCAAGGATTATCGCCCGGTTTTGGGGTTATTTTCGCTCTCCGGTAAGAAAAAATCAAAAAACGAATCCGACAATTGCTACCTGATTCGCGCCAGCAATTCCTGGGCGCACATGCGCATCAATCGTTACAGATCGCGTCCCGCGCACGCTGATCAGCTGCACGTGGACCTGTGGGTTGCCGGACAACCCATCACCCTCGACCCGGGAACGTACACATACAATATGCCATATCCCTGGGATAACCGTCTGACCGCAACTGCAGTTCACAACACGATCACAATCAACCATGCAGATCAGATGCTCCGGGCGGGGAAGTTCCTCTGGCTGGATTGGTCGCAGGCTGAAATCATCGGCAGCCCGGGACAGGACCGCATCGCGGCGGTTCATGATGGCTACAACAAGCTGGGGTTTGCCCATCAACGCCGGCTCACAACAGATCGCGCAAACCACTGGATCGTTGAAGACACAATCAACCGTTCCAAAAAAGAATCGGGGATCTATCACCTGAACCTTCAATGGCTGATCCCAGATGTTCCCTATCGACGGAATCCCGCTGAGCTGACCGCGGATTTTGGTGTTTACCAGGTATCGATCTCTGTGGCAGTAACGCAGGGCCCTCAACCAATTTTTTCAATCGTCAGGGCTGGTAAAACGATTTCCGGGTCGATAACACCGCAACCCAGCATGGGATGGTATTCTCCCACCTACTTGCAGATAATTCCGGCGCTGAGCCTGAATTGGTCGATCGAAACTGATATGCCGGTTGAGATGACGACCAGTTTCACAATTCATTAATTCACCCTACTTTCCGTGTAAAATCTAAGCATGCATATCCTGCTGATTCATCAGGCATTCGCGGCAATGGACGAACCAGGTGGGACCCGTCACATTGAGTTCGCGAACGCCCTCGTGAAGCACGGTCATCTTTTTTCGATCATCGCCAGCAATGTCAATTACTTAACTGGGCGGGCAAGCAGCAGCCCCTCCAGCAGCGATCATCCGGCGGACCTGGAGGGTAGCATCAATGTCATTCGCCTTAAAGCCGGAAAATCGATGCACGCGAATTTCAGGCAGCGACTGTCGGTTTATTTTGGATTCATGCTTTCATCATTCCGGGCTGCTTTAAAAATTGGAAACGTGGATGTGGTTTGGGGCACCTCCCCGCCCCTTTTTCAGGCTTTCTCAGCGATGAGATACGCAAAATTCAAACGCATTCCTTTCATTTTCGAAGTCCGAGATCTCTGGCCAGATTTCGCCATCGAGCTTGGCGTGATCAGGAACAGGACAATCATCGCGCTTTCCAGATGGCTCGAAAGGAGATTGATCCAGCAAGCGGACGTCGTGATCGTCAATTCACCCGGATATGTCGATCATGTCCGCGGACTTGGCGCCCGCCGTGTGGAACTGATTCCGAACGGGGTTGACCCGGACATGTTTGACCCAGGCGCGAACGGGATGACTTTTCGCCTGCAGCACCGCCTTACAGAAAAATACATTGTGTGCTACCTTGGCGCTCATGGCATATCCAATGATCTGGACGTGGCCCTCAAAGCTGCTCACAATCTCAGTGGTTTTGAGGACATTCATTTCCTGTTCGTGGGAGACGGCAAAGAAAAACAGCGCCTGGTCTCTACGGCACGGCAATTCAAACTGGACAATGTCACCTTTCTGCCAGCAACACCCAAAGCACACGTCAAGGAAATCCTTGCAGCGGCGAATGCGTGTCTGGCTATTTTAAAACCCATCCCCATGTACAAGACGACATATCCGAATAAAGTGTTTGATTACATGGCCGCAGGGAAACCTGTGCTGTGTGCCATAGACGGTGTCATCCGAGAAGTGGTGGAGAACTCCGGGGCTGGTTTGTTCATCCAGCCAGGTGATCCTGATGCGCTGTCAAAGGGGATCCTGTACTTACACGATCATCCGGGCATTTCCAAAAAGATGGGGATTAATGGTCGAAAGTCCGCCATCCAGGATTACAACCGGAAAACCATGAGTGGTATGCTTGCCAATGTGATCTGCTCAATTAAGACAAAATGAACGAGAAAATCCTGATCATCGAGGATGAGATCGCTCTTTCCGAAACCTTGCTTTTCAACCTCGCGAAAGAGGGTTATCAAACATATAAGGCTGTGGATGGACTGTCAGGAGTGAAACTCACAAGGGAAATCGCGCCAAATCTGATCATACTTGACATCATGCTTCCAATCCTGGATGGGTTTGAGGTTTGCCGGCAAATAAGAAAAGAAACCAACATCCCGGTTCTGATGCTGACTGCCCGGGGGGATGAGATCGATAAGGTGGTCGGGTTGGAGGTCGGCGCGGATGACTATATGACCAAACCATTCAGCATGAGAGAGCTCATCGCCCGGGTAAAAGCACTATTGCGTCGAAGCGCTTTTGTCCCTGATGCGCAAATGAACAGCAAGACCATTTCCTGTTCGGATAATCTAACGATCAATCAGGATCGTCACGAAGTCAGCATCGAAGGGACCGTCCTTGAACTTCAACCCAAGGAATATGATTTATTGCTTTTTTTTGCAAAGAACAAGAATAGGGTTGTGACAAGAGATGAGATACTCTCAAAAGTCTGGGGGTGGGAATACCTGGGGAACAGCCGGACCGTGGATGTACACGTGCGATGGTTGCGGCAAAAACTTGAGAAAGATCCGAACAGACCAAAACGCATTGTGACTGTGCGCGGCGAAGGGTATATCTTCGAAGGTTAACCGATGAAATCACGTTTCTTTTGGAAGCTTGCCTTACTGCAAACCGTTGTTTTCCTGCTTTCATTTTTATTCCTGGGAATGTTTTTCGGCCGCTCGATACTCAACCAGCACAAGGAGCAGTTGCTTAATGATCTCCAAACCAATGCGGCCTTGTTGGCTCAGGATATCCATGATTTCCAGATACTGTCCGATGCGGCTCGAGCAAATGATTTTGTTCGCGAAAAAGCAGCGCTTATCAACTCGCGCGTTACCATCATTGATCCCGCGGGTATCGTCATCGCTGAATCTGAATCCAATCCTGATCTTTTGGAAAATCATGCGGACCGACCCGAATTCATTGAAGCCATGAATGGGAAAGTTAGCGCTGTCACCAGGTTTAGCGACACCTTTCTGATGGAATATGTTTACACAGCCGCACCTGTCTTTAATGATGATCAGACTCAGGTACAGGCAGTTCTCAGAATCGCGAAGCCGCTCAGCTCGATTGCCGCTGATCAAGCGAGGATGACCACCAGCGTGATCGGGGCGACGATGATGACTGCAGGAATCATTATCCTCCTTGATATTTACTTCCTTCATGCCTTGATCAAGCCAATTCAAAAAATCACAAGGAAGATACAAACCGACTCAAGAATTGGCGCTGTCCACATCGAAGAGAAGAAAGATGATGAGATCACGACACTTGAAAAAGCATTTTCTCGCTACGATCTGCTGATTTCTTCAAAGCTGAAGGAGTTGGAGGCCGGCAAGAGCGAACTAGAAACCATCATCAACACCATGACGGATGGATTGATCATCTGTGATGAGGACGGAAATATCAAACTGACAAATCAGGCCGTTGGTGTGTTGTTCCCGCAATTTTCTTCTGCTGTGACTCATTTGATAAATGTCGTCCGGGATGATCAGATCATTCTTTTATGGGAAACGTGCAAGAAAAGTGACACTGAGGTGTCAGATTTAATTGAGCTGCCAGCGTTACATAAGACGATTAATGTGACTGTTCTGCCACTTAGGAAAAATGAAAACCGCGATTACCTGCTCATGATCAAAGATACATCGGAATTGAAAAAGCTGCACAATCTCAGGCAGGAATTCATCAGCAATGTCTCCCATGAACTTCGTACCCCCATTGCCTCGATCAAAGCCTTGTCTGAGACAATCAACAGCATTCCATCCGGAGATCATAAAACACGGCGCAGATTTGTTTCATTGTTGGAATCTGAAATCGATAACATCTCTCAACTGGTCGAGGAGCTGCTGGAGCTTGCGCGGATCGAATCGGCTCAGGTACCCTTTCTTTTCCGCAGTGCCGATCCGAATGATCTGATTCGCGAGGCATACACGCGAATGAAGTATCAGGCAGAACGTGCCCACATAGAGATAAGAATTAAAAAAATAAACCTGCCGCAAGTGATTTGCGATGCACAGAGAATACAGACTGTCCTGGTGAACATCCTGCACAACGCGATCAAATTTACTCCACCGTCAGGCCATATCGACATCAGCGCAAAAAAGGACCAGGAGTTTGTCGTGTTTTCAGTGATTGATTCTGGTGTTGGGATAAACAAAGATGATCTCGATCGAATTTTCGAGAGATTCTTCAAAAAAGAGCCATCCAGAGCTTCATCGGGAACCGGATTGGGCTTATCTATATCAAAGCATATTATCGAAGCTCATCACGGAAAAATCTGGGCGGAGAGTGATGGCGTGCATGGCAGCAGCTTTCATTTTTCATTACCCATTTTGATTTCAAATCCTTAACAATCCTTTAACACAGTCTTTCCTTGACCTTAATATTCACCGGTTACGATGGGGGCAAGGAGAAAAAAATGAAAAACATTGCAACAAAAGTATCGATGGTCATACTGCTTGCCGCATTCGGGCTCGCCGCATGCGCACAAATGAGCGATCAGCCAGCGGCAGCTGCCCCTTCCGCCACACTCGAACCTGCCGGCCCCATTGCAACCTATGCCGGTTATGACATTGCGGAATTGACGGGGGTCATCTATTCAGCGGGCAGTTCAACGGTGTACCCGCTTTCTCTTGCGATTGCAGAGAATTTCCAGCTGGATGGTTTCGCGGGTGAAATTAAGATTGACAGCATAGGTTCTGGAGCTGGTTTCGAACGCTTCTGCAAGACTGGTGAATCTGATATTTCAAACGCCAGCCGCGCCATAAAAAGCAGTGAAATTGAAAGCTGCGCAGCAATAAACCGAACACCAATTGAATTTCGGGTCGGCACAGACGCCATTGCCGTAGTGGTAAGCCAGGAGAATGATTTCGTTTCCGATATTACCCTGGAAGAACTCGCGGCAATTTTTACGGGAGCGGTGCTGTGGTCGGATGTGCGGGCGGATTGGCCGGCCCAACCCATCCAGCGCTTCATTCCCGGAACGGACAGCGGCACATTCGATTTCTTCATCGAAGAAGCCATTCAAAAAACCTTGGAAATCGAAGAGCTGGATGAAGCAAAATCACTCGCTCTCAGCGCCAGCAATCAGCAGGCTTCGGAAGATGACAACGTCCTTGTCCAGGGTGTTCTGAACAGTCCATTTGCGGTTGGATACTTCGGTTTTGCATACTACATCAATAACACGTCAACGTTGAAAGCGCTGAGTATCGACGGTGTAATTCCAAACGAGGTGACTGCGGAAGGCGGATCTTATACACTTTCCCGCCCGTTGTTCATCTACTCGGACGCGACAATCATCAATGAAAAACCGCATGTCGCAGCGTTCATTGATTACTATCTTCAGACTGTGAATGACATCGTCCTTGAGGTGGGTTACTTCCCTGCCAGTGATGCGTCCCTGGAAGCATCGATCCAGGCATTCGAGGAAGCCCTCAAGTAAGAAAATCGCGGCTTAACATTCGTGCCCATGCTGACGCAACTACCAGCGTGGGCAATAATACTGGAAAATGATGTCAGAATTTCATCGATCCCTTCAGAAAAAAATCCGCCTTGGTGAATCATTCATCAAGGCAGTCTTGTTTCTCTGCGCGCTGGTATCCATTGCCACAATACTGAGCGTGATCATCGTTCTCACAACAGAATCCTCGTTGTTTTTTAAAGACGTGACCTTTGGGGAATTCATCACTGGGACGAAGTGGCAGCCTACCATCAACCAATTTGGCGTGCTTCCTTTGATCACAGCCACCTTGGTGATCACCACCATCTCACTGCTGGTTTCCCTCCCTTTTGGTCTTGGGGTGGCAATTTTTCTCAGTGAGTATTCCTCGGAAAAATTACGCAAAATTTTAAAACCCATCATGGAAATATTGGCCGGGATTCCTTCTGTTGTGTATGGCTATTTCGCATTAACCGTTGTGACGCCACTTCTGCAGAAGATGATAGGAAAAGGGAATATCGGCATCTACAACATGCTCGCAGCGGGTTTGGTCATGGGAGTGATGATCATGCCAACGGTGAGCTCAATGAGCGAAGACGCTTTACGCGCAGTGCCGCGCAGCTTGCGCGAAGCAGCATACGGCCTCGGAGCGACAAAAGCAGAAACAACCATCGGTATCGTTCTGCCGGCTGCCATGTCAGGGATATCCGCGTCGATTATCCTCGGAATATCTCGAGCTGTTGGCGAGACAATGATCGTCACCATAGCAGCAGGATCCGGCTCGAATTTCACGATCAATCCACTCAAAGCTGCGGAAACCTTAACCGGTTACATAGCGCGGATATCGGGGGGGGATGTTTCTTATGACACGCCTGATTACAATAGCATTTTTGCCTTGGGCTTGTTTCTCTTTGCTGTCACCTTTCTGTTAAATCTTATCAGCAGATTTCTATCCAAAAAATACCGAGAGGTATATGAATGAACGAGTACCAGAACACGAACATCAATCCCCGCTACCACAAATCGAGGCTTTTCAAGGCACTGATGGCCCTCGCAATCACGCTGAGCATCATGGTGCTCTCGACTTTGTTGTTCAGCATCATCAACCAATCCTTTGGATATGCGGTCATAGAATACAAGATCGCTCCGAGTGAATTGTCGAGCGTTCCATTGGAGGATCTACCATCGGACGAACTGATAACCATCATTCGGCAAAATATGACATCAGCCAGGATCAGAACTTTGGAAAAAGAGGATCCCCTGATCAACCGCAAGCAGAATGAATTGATGCAGCTGGTCTACGACAGGGTGGTTGATCCAAATATCATACAGACGTGGAACTTGCTGCCATCCATTTTTTCAAAACACCTCATCGTTGAATTCCGCGACACGAACCACCCAGATGCTGACATTGTGTTTAAATCCTGGCTCAACAAAAGTTTGATCTTGAATCAAATGTCCAGTAAACCAGGACTGGCAGGTCTGCAGCCGGCCATTCTCGGATCAGTTCAACTGATAGGCCTGACCATCGTGATCGCTTTTCCATTGGGGGTTGGCGCTGCCATCTACCTGGAAGAGTTCGCCAAGAAAGACCACTGGTTCATTAAGGTCTTACAAATCAATATCGATAACCTGGCAGGGATACCTTCAATTATCTATGGTATTTTGGGTTTGGCTGTCTTTGTTAGAATATTCAGCCCATTGACCAGCGGAGCGGTTTTTGGACTGGACAACCTCAATGGGCGAACGATTCTTTCTGCAGCATTCACGCTGGCATTGTTGATTCTGCCAGTGATTGTCATCAATTCACAGGAAGCCATAAAAGCCGTCCCAAATTCCCTCAGGCAAGCCAGCAACGGATTAGGCGCGACAACGTGGCAGACTGTTCGCGATCATGTCCTGCCGAATGCGCTTCCGGGAATTTTGACCGGGACAATCCTGGCGTTTTCCCGCGCGATGGGAGAAACCGCGCCATTAATTATCGTTGGCGCATCAACGTTTGTTTCATCGAACCCGGCAGGTCCCTTTTCGTATTTTACAGCATTACCCATCCAAATTTATAATTGGAGCACACAACCCCAAAGCGCTTTCAAGAATATCGCCTCCGCGGCGATATTAATATTAATGTTGATTCTATTGACCTTGAATTCAGTAGCCATTATCATAAGGAACAAAGTGAGAAAGTAAGCAAATGTCCGATTTCGCTTTTGAATTGATGCCTAACCCGATGGCTATTGAAGCCAGGGATGTTTCGATCTACTACAGTAAATTCCGCGCGGTAAAATCCGTGGACCTGAGAATTGCTCCAAAAAAAATCACCGCCATCATCGGCCCTTCCGGGTGCGGGAAGAGCACAGTGCTGCGGTCATTTAACCGCATGAACGATTTTATCAACAACTCCCACCTGGATGGCGAGATACTGTTCCACGGTTCGAATATCTACGCAAAAGACATCGACCCGGTGCTGGTGCGCCGTCGAATAGGAATGGTCTTTCAGAAACCAAATCCCTTTCCAAAAAGCATCTATGACAATATCGCCTGGGGCGCAAAGATAAACGGGATTAAGAAGGACCTGGATGTGCTTGTTGAAAAGACCCTCACGGATGCCGCTCTTTGGGACGAAGTCAAGGATGATTTGAAGAAAAGCGCGCTGGAGCTTTCAGGAGGTCAGCAGCAGAGGTTATGCATCGCGCGAACAATCGCGATCGAACCTGAAGTGATCCTCATGGATGAGCCCTGCTCCGCTCTCGATCCAATTGCCACGCTGAAAATCGAAGAACTCATGCGCGAACTATCCAAAAAGTACACCATCATCATTGTCACCCACAACATGCAGCAGGCAGCCCGCGTTTCAGATTACACGGCATTTTTTACGATGGATGAAGATCGGGCGGGGATAATGGTAGAATTTGGCGAGACAAACCAGATTTTTACCAATCCGCACGATGAGCGAACGGAGAACTACATAACTGGCAGATATGGATAGAGTGGTAGAGGTCAGAAATGCCGCGAGAAATGCTGGACAACCAGATCAAACAATTACAAAGTGAAGTGCTCCTGCTTGGAAGCAAGGTGGAGAGAGCAACACTCGAATCCGTAAACGCGCTGAGAAAGAGCAATCAACTTCACGCGCAAAAGATCATGGAAGATGATCGGTTGATCAATGAGAAAAGGTTCGCATTAGAGAACGCGATACTGATCACCATTGCCACCCAGCAACCGATGGCACGTGATCTGCGCAAATTGGCAGCCATGCTTGAAATCATCAATGAACTGGAAAGGATGGGTGACTACGCGAAAGGCATCGCGAAGATCGTGGTCCGCCGTGGTGAGATCGAATTCTCTTATCCGATCAAGGATTTCGAGAAAATGGCGCAGCTGGCTGTTGACATGCTCCATCGGGCATTATCCGCATTTATTGAAGAGGATTACAAAACCGCGGCTGCAATCCCACATGAGGACGACCAGGTAGACGCTCTGTACAACAAGACATTCAGGGCTCTCGTGGATATGATGATAAAAGACCCTTCAATTATCGACCATGCCAGTCTGCTGTTGTGGGTTGCGCACAACCTGGAACGATTGGGGGACAGGGTGACCAATATTTGTGAAAGAACCGTTTTTATCGCCACGGGTGAAATGCTTGAAATGGACACGTCTGAAGGCGAGGATGAAGAGGCGTGACATTTTCCTGGGGGTAAACAATCCAAGCGTATAATCATGTTATATCCGAAGCTGTAGAAAGGATCCTTCGTGCTTAAACAGAATTCAACCAAAGGCAAGTTGATTGTCGTCGAAGGCATTGATGGGAGCGGGAAATCCACCCAAATCGATCTGGTATCGAAATGGCTTCGCATGCAGGGAAAACTGGTGTATTTCAGCGAATGGAACTCTTCCATCCTCGTAAAATCCACCACGAAACTGGGCAAGCGGGAAAAGATGTTCACACCGACCAGCTTCAGCCTGTTGCAGGCAACCGATTTTGCTCACCGCTGGGAAAATAATATCTATCCGATGCTCAAGGCTGGCGCGATTGTTCTGGCAGACCGATACGCATTTACGGCATTTGCCCGGGATGTGGCTCGAGGTGTTGACCCGGAGTGGGTGCGTAATCTTTACTCGTTCGCGCTGTTTCCAGATCTGACCCTGTATTTTCAGGTCCCCTTGGATGTGGCGGTAGAACGGATCCTGTCATCACGGGCAAAAATTAAATTTTATGAAGCCGGGATGGACCTTGATCTGGATAAGGATAAGGTCGCCAGTTTCAGGATGTTTCAGCAGCGGATCTTAGGGCAGTACGACAAAATGATCGACGAATTTGCTCTGACCGTGATAAATGGAACGCTGTCTGTTGAAAAACAACAAAAACTGGTCCGTAAGGCAGTCAGTTCCGTGCTCGAGGGGTGGGAAGGTCAACCCGACACGATCACCACTGCCCCGCATCGAAAACGCATCTTCGCGAAACGAGGTCGACCATGACAAAACCGGTGTTTTACGGCGCGGGATTCCCTTATCGCAATTTCAAAGAAAAAGGCTTCCCGGGAAAACTGATCGTCCTGGAAGGAACGGATGGCGTAGGGCGCTCCACGCAGGTATCCATGTTGAAACAATGGCTGGAGGATGAAGGATACGCTGTTTCAGACACCGGACTAAAAAGGAGTCCACTGACGCAACCAGGTTTGGACGCGGCAAAAACTGGACACACGCTCAGCCCGCTGACGATGAGCCTTTTTTACGCGACGGATTTTGCTGACCGACTGGAAAACCAGATCGTTCCCGCCCTCAAGGCTGGTTTCATCGTTTTATCGGACCGCTACTTCTACTCCACAATCGCCAGGGATGTTGTGAGGGGGGCCGATCCGCTCTGGGTCAGGCAACTGTATGGATTCGCCCTCAAGCCCGATCTGACTCTTTACATGCGCGCGGACATTGTCACCCTCGTAACCCGGATGGTCAATGGCCGGGGTTTTGACTATTGGGAATCCGGTATGGATATGCATTTTTCGGATAATCTTTACGATAGTTTTATTACGTACCAGACCAACCTATTGAAGCAATTTGACGAATTATCCAAAGAATATCAATTCTTGACCATCGACGCCACTCGCCCAAGTCAGATCGTTTTCGAAGAACTCCGAAAAAGGATCCGGTCGTTTATCGTCAACAACAAGTGATCATTTATTTGATGGGGAGAACTTTACTGGCATCATGGTCAAGATGGTGAAGATTGAATGGGATCCTGCTGCGGCTGTAATTACCTTTGCAAAGATCACCCTGGATCGATTATCTAAAGAATTTTCGAAGAACCTGGCACGGGTCTGTTCTGGCGTAGACGAGGAGAATATCCACCTCCTGCGGGTCACGATCAGACGACTGTTAACATTGATTAGAGTGTTCCCGCAGCACTCATCGACCCACATCACAAAACCACTCGCGACCCTCCTGAAGCGCTTGTTTCGCAGTCTGTCACAAGCCAGGGATCTGAGCGTTCAAACTGACACCCTGCAACAAGCTCTACAGGACATGATGGACCCGGAACTGAAAAAAGGCTTGAAAGTGCTGCATTGGCGGATCAGTCAGAAGAAAAAAGACCGCTTAATCAAGATCAAGCGATCACTGTGCAAAAATGGTAAGCATGTTTTTCGGGCCCTTATTGCCAAGTTAAATGTTAAAAATCAACGAAACACTTCAGGCCCACCCGCCAAGGATAGGTCGGCTTTGATGCACTACGCGGACCCAATCCTTTCCAGAGCAATTCGAAAATTTGAATCTCATGAATCCTGCCTGAAAGAACAGGATAACAAAATGTTATTGCACAAGATGAGAATTGACGTAAAGAAATATCGCTATATCATGGAGATATTCCAACCTGTACTCGCGCCTGACGTGGATGCCCATCTGGCGATGATCAAACGGATTCAGGCAGAATTAGGGGAAATCCATGATTGTGATGTCTGGCTGGATTTCCTCCCAAAATTCGAAGGAAAGGAGAGACTGCGGATCGAGAGGTTGTTCGGGAACGCGGGTTTGTTTGATCCGATCAAGCCAGGGATCGACTGGTTTGAAAAAGATCGAAGCAGGCAAAGGCAGGAGTTGTTTGCCAAGTTTCTGGTTACATGGAAACAGTACAAGAAAATGCAGGCTCCGACTTGGAATCGTGTTGATTCCGGCCTTTACTGCCTATAATATATCCATACCCACATCAGACATGGAGAGATATCATGGCGACACAAGATTTACGACAACAGGTAACCAACCAAATATCAAGCATAGAAATGAAAGTCAGCGATCTGCAAAAAAGATCCCAGCTCACATCCATGAGAGGGACAATTGCAGATATTGATGCGAAGACATCTGGATATCAAACAAAAATCAATGCATTAAGACATTCCGGCTACATGTTTGAGAAAAACCTGGAAACGAATGCTACTGATCTGCACACGCGTTGGAAGGACACCTCTGCCCAGATCAGACAAAAGGTGAATCAGGAGTTAGCGCTTCTGCAGAGAGAAATGGCGCGAGTAGATTCAGAGATCCGTCAATTGAGTTCGGTCAAAGGAAATTTTTCACTGGCGAACTCACGACTGCCGACTGTTAGCTCCTCGGTCAGTAATTTTGAGGCGAAAGTACAAGCGTCCGAAAGAGCATTGGAAGGAATGTTCTCGGGGTTGAAGGCTGAAATCGATAGCTTTTCGAGGCGTCTGGATGAAATCGCGACAATGCTGCAAAACTTCCAGTCGGCAAGTTTTACCCTGCTTTCCTCAGAAGCCGGGATTGCGTCTGTAAAGGCGAAATGGCTCAAAACCGGGCAGGAACAAAAAGATGACCCTGAGGGGTTGTTGTTCCTAACGGACCAGCGCCTCCTATTTGAGCAGCGGGAGGAGGTTGCGACAAAAAAAGTGCTGTTCATCTCTACTGAAAAAAAGCTGGTCCAACAACTTTGTTTCGAGACTCCCCTGGCTGGTATTTCCGCCATGAAAACGCGGCAGACAGGGGTTTTCAAGAATGAAGATGTGATTGACATGGAACTGACCAATGCTTTCGCGTCCAACGTTTCGCTGCACATCTGGCAGGATAATGAAAAGTGGAAAAGCATGATCAACCAGGCCGTGCAGGGAGATTTCGATGCGGACAGGGTGAAACCTGTTGATGAGAAAGTGATTGATGCGTTGAAAAACCTTCCTTCGCAGTGTCCAAAATGCGGCGCGGTCTGGAACAAGCCTGTGACGCGAGGACTGAAGTCATATTCCTGTGATTACTGCGGGTATGTGCACAGGATTTGATCAACGATAACCTACGCCTCATAAAACAAATCGCGATACACTTTTTGATCGTGTTTTTCTGGGATCATTTGAGTGAACACATCAAATGCCCCGAATAAAAATTCCCACGCGGAAAAAATGCCTCTGCGCATCTCAGCTCCCCCCTGACTTGCGTGGCAGCGATACGCTTCGTTGCGTATCCTGAGCACTCTGCGGGTATCAACCCGAACATCGATTGGATAATCGACATTGACGATCTCCAGAAAATTGATGTCTCGATTCTTGCCGAAGTGTTCAGGATCACCGCCAAAGAACCTGATCATTTTCACCCAAAAACGAAAAAAGTCTTTCGGAAAGGTGTGGAAAAATAGTTTCATATACGCGCCTGGCGCAGGTGATCCACTTTTTTCCATATCCTTCTGGATTTCCATAAAAGCAAGCTTTGTCGCGTTGTGAACTGCGATATGATCGGGATGCCGATACCCGCCGATGGGATCAAATGTCACCACGACTTCTGGGTGAATGCTTTTTATCAGAGCTGAGATCTTTTGCGCGACACGGGTGACCGGCTGAGATACCAATGCCTCGGGACGCCGGTTGTCTGCAGATCCCTGCATTCCCGAGTCCCTGTATCCCAACCAGTGAATTCGTGAAATGCCCAGTTTTTTCGCCGCGCATTCCAGTTCCTTTTCCCTAAGTTCCCCGATCGTTTCGCAGTTGACGAGATACCGCGAATCCACTTCACCGGCCTCCCCTTTTGTTGCGCAGATCAGGTGGATTTCCACTCCAAGGGACGAATAGTGAGCGATGGTTCCGCCCATCCCAAAGGTTTCATCATCGGGATGCGCCATCACAACTACCATTCTCCGCGGCTGGTTCATCGCTCAGTCCATTCCTGTTTTTTTGGCAGCGCGATCACCCCGTCCTGCCGTTGACCATCTGCAAACACGCAGTGTTATCCCGTAATAGATGCGGTAAAGAGAGATTTTCCCCATACAGCCGCGCCGCAGCGGTGGAAGCGATACGGATGGCAAATCAATCAACGTATCCTGTCCGGTCTGCATAATTCGATCCACAAAAGCGTTCATAGTCCATCAGGCTCGTTATTTGAGGTGTCGCTCCACAAACCGGGCAGGTCGCGGATTTCGAGATGGTAATCATGCGGAAATCCAGGTCAAAGCCATCCAAAATGAGCATTTTCCCAATCAGCGATTCGCCAATCCCGGTTATCAGCTTGATCGTCTGAAGCGCCTGGATCGTTCCAATGATGCCTGGGAGTACGCCCAGAATCCCGCCGCTCTTGCAGGAAGGTATCATCTCCGGTGCCGGTGGCATGGGGAAAAGGCAGCGATAACAAGGACCTTTTTGAGCATCGAAGACGCTGGTCTGCCCTTCAAACCGGAACACGGATCCATAAACAAAGGGTTTTTTGGTCAGGACTGCCAGATCATTCATTAAGTATCTGGTCGGCAGATTATCACAGCCATCGATCAAAATCTGATAGCCTAGCGCGATCTGCTTCGCATTGTCGGAAGTGAATACAGTGTCGAACTTATCAATTTCGATCAAAGGATTCAAATCGAGCAGCCTTTTACGCGCTGAATCCACTTTTTTTTCTCCCAGCCTGGTCGAGTCATGGATGATCTGCCTCTGGAGATTCGATTCCTCAACGAGGTCATAATCCACAATCCCGATATGTCCCACGCCGGCTGATGCAAGGTACAAGGCAATGGAGGAACCCAACCCCCCCATTCCGACGATCAGGACGGAGGATTGTTTTAATTTTCTCTGCCCGTCCAATCCAATCTCTGGTATCACCAGATGCCTGGCATAGCGGGAGTATTCTTCTTGAGTCAGATCTGTTTCACGCATGGATCATGTGCCTTTAGTTATTGCCGGGATGAATGGTTTTCGTCATACACATAAGGATATGTGGATTGATGCAGTACCAATTATAACCACCTGTTTTCATTTAAAACGAATCCTACAGTCCAACTGAATTGATCCCATCCGCCGCAGCCTTTGCAGTGATGATGTTACAATAATTCCATGCACGTCATTCTCACCCATGAACAAGCGGATTTCGACGCGGTGGCGTCCCTGCTTGGCGCTGCTTTGCTCAATCCTGACGCGGTTCCAGTTCTTCCGCAGCGGATCAATCGAAACGTACGTGCTTTTCTGAATCTTTACTCATCGATGCTGCCTTTTTCCACAATCGAAGAGCAAAAGAACGAAAAAATTGATCGGATCACATTGGTCGACACTCAATCCTTAATATCCATGAAAGGCGTTACCAAAACCACCACGGTCCATGTGATTGATCACCATGACAAGAAGGGGGATTTCCCTAAATCCTGGAGTCACGAACTGCATCACTACGGTGCCAACACTACTTTTTTGGTTCAAAAATTAACCGAATCCGGAATTGTGGTTACAGCGCTTCACGCGACGCTGCTCCTGTTAGGAATTTACGAAGACACGGGATCATTTTCCTATAAGTGCACCACACCGACTGATCTTCTTGTATCCGGAATTCTTGTGAGCAAAAACGCGGATATCCAAGCTGTGAGTAAATTTTTAAATCCTCCCCTTTCGACAGAGCAGCAGGAGTTGATGAAAGAGCTTCTGGAAAACGCCGCCGTGCACGTTCTCCAGGGGAACAGGGTGATTATCGCCCAGACTACCGCTTACGACTTAACGGACGAGATATCAAGCGTAGCGCACAAAATGCGGGATTATCTTGATCCAGACGGCTTGTTCCTGATCGTCCGTGCGCGAGAAGGGATCCGGTTAATCGCCCGATCAACATCGAACCAGATTAATGTGGCAGCTGTGATGAAAACCTTCGGCGGGGGTGGTCACGAGCGCGCTGCTGCAGCCTTGATCAAAGGAAAATCTGAGCAAGATATTGAGCTGATTGCTGAAATCAAGAAAAAGCTGCTGAGTGCTTTGAACAATCACATCAAAACTTCACAGTCAATCAAAAAGATGATGTCCATTCATCCGAAACTACTTTCTCCGTCCATGAAAGCTTCAGAAGCGTTAAAGTTAATGATCCGCTACGGATATGAAGGCTTCCCGGTCGTTGAAAAAGGTAAGGTGATAGGTCTGCTTTCACGAAAAGCAGTTGACCGGGCGATCCAGCACAAAATGGAGCTACCTGTAAAAAGCTTGATGGAGGCTGGTAGTGTTTCCATCAACGAATCAGATGACATTCATCGCCTCCAGGTGGTGATGTCTGAAAGCGGATGGGGCCAGATACCAGTCATCGATCCAAAGACCGGCCACATTTCTGGTATTGTCACAAGAACTGATCTATTGAAAATCATGTTGATGAAAAATCACTCAACCACAACAACCTCTTGTAAAAACAACATTCAAAGCCAGCTGTCACCAAAACAAAAGATGCTGCTTGAGTTGATAGCCAGAAAAGCGACCGATCTCCAGATTCCTGCATATATTGTCGGAGGATTCGTCCGCGATCTGCTGTTGAAAATGCCGGTTTTTGATTTTGACATCGTACTTGAGGGGGATGCCATAACCTTTGCGAATCACCTGGCCTCGGAGTACGGCGGAAAGATAACCAGCCATTCCCGCTTTGGAACCGCACGCTGGGATCTCGGAAACGCCACGCTTTTCCAGAACGATGCCATGCCTGATGAAAACAATACCAATCAAAAGACCCCAGCCTCGATTGATCTCATTTCCGCAAGAACTGAATACTATACGCATCCCACTGCCCTGCCGAATGTGGAAAAGAGCAGTATCCGAATGGATCTTCAAAGAAGAGATTTCTCGATCAACTGTCTGGCAATCCGCCTGGATGGTGTTCATTTCGGGGAGCTCGTTGATCACTTCAATGGGTTGGGGGACCTGCAAAAAAAGGAGATCCGAATTCTCCACCCGCTGAGTTTTGTGGATGATCCGACACGCATTCTCAGAGCATTCAGATTTGCTGTCCGCTTCGGCTTCGAGATCGAATCAAGGACAGCAGAGCTGATGGTGGAGGCGAAGGACCTGCTTCGCGCACTGAGCGGCAATCGCATCAAGCATGAGATGGACCAGATATTTTTGGAAAAGGATCCTTCGAGTGTTCTTGATCATTTAGCCAAAGGCGGATATCTGGAATCAATCCATCCGGACATGGTTTGGGACGAGTCAATTAAAGATACGATCGATAAGTTCCAAAAATCAGATGTCCAGCGTGTTTGGCAGATATCTCCAAAAATCGGGTCCATGGAACAGCAAATATACATCAGTTATCTCATCTGGTTGTCATTCCTTTCTTTGGAGAGTAGCATAAAAATTTCAAGGCGGCTGCGCCTGCCATCCGTGATGATCAAACTCCTCACCACGATCATCAAAGCCCAGGATGACTTAAACCGGTTCAACGACTACCAACCAGGGGTATTGTGCAAGCGGTTTGACCACATGAACCCTGTCGCGATTTATGTTCTATATTTAAAATCTCACGATACACCGTTACATCAATCAATCCTCCGCTATGCGGAAGTCTGGTCAAAGGAAAAAACATCTTTGAACGGGAATGATCTCATTAAGATGGGCATGAAACAAGGTCCTGAAATCAAACGTGTTTTGGAAGCCATCCGCTACAAAAAAATTGACGGTGGACTTCCAAGCGCTCAGGATGAAATCAAATTCGCGAAGTATTTGATCTCAAAAGAACAAAAGAACTAATAAAAATTCCAAAACCCAATCAATTCGGATCTTTTTATCAGGTTTCCTTTCTCAGGGATTCTTGTTCTTTACAGAAAAGCACTCATACCTTAAAATTGGCAGGTTATAAGCCACAAGAAGAAAGAAGGATGTCTCAATGAAAGAATACACAGCTGAGTTTCTCCGCAATATTGCCCTGGTTTCTCACAGCGGAGCTGGCAAAACACTTTTATCAGAAGCATTTCTGCACATGACTGGTGCGACTACCCGGTTGGGAAAAATCGAGGATGGTACGACGACCTCTGATTTTGACGAAGAGGAAATACGTCGAGGCATATCCTTGAATACTGCGGTCATCCCAGTCGAGTACAAAGATCACAAAATTAATATCCTGGATACACCAGGATACAACGATTTTGTGGGCGAGGTTGTGTCGGCTTTACGGGTTGCAGATGCGGCCATCGTCCTCCTGGATTCTGTCTCAGGACTGGAAGTGGGAACGGAGATTGCCTGGGATATCTGTGAGTCGAAAAACCTACCTCGATTCCTGGTTGTGAATAAAATGGAGCGAGAAAATGCCAATTTCCAGAAGGCGCTTTCTTCGATCCAGGAATTTACGGACACACGATTTATCCCCGTTCAACTGCCGTGGGGTGAAAAAGCTTCCTTCCAAGGGGTGATTGACCTTCTTACCATGAAAGCTTATAAAGGCAACAGCACTTCGCCTACCGAGATTCCCGATGATATGAAGTCATCCGCTGATGACGCGCGCCTGAAACTCATTGAAGCTGCGGCGGAAGGCGATGATGAATTGATGGAGAAATATCTTTCTACACTCACGTTATCCGATGATGAAATCCTGAAAGGCCTGAAGCTCTACATCAGATCAGGAAAGCTCGTGCCTGTCTTTGTCTCATCAGCCCAGCTGGAAATCGGGATCGTACCGCTGCTGGATGCGATTCTAACCCTGCTGCCTTCTCCCAAGGATATCGCCCCGGTTGTCGCTCATGGAAAAGCCGGGGACGAGGTACTGACCGCGGAAGATTCGGGCCCCCTGGCCGTCTACATCTGGAAAACGACAGCGGATCCTTTTGTCGGTAAGCAAACTTTTTTCCGGGTCTACTCAGGCATCGTCACGCCAGATAGCCGGGTATGGAATCAAACCAAGGGAATAGAGGAAAGGTTTGGGACGATCAGCATTCCCCGTGGAAAGGAAACCATCCCAGTTAAAGTGTTCCACGCCGGCGACATCGGAATTGTTCCGAAGTTATCTGAAACATCGACTGGCAACACCCTCTGCGACCGGACCCATTCGCTTACTTTACCCACGCCCAAATATCCAAACGCTTTTTACCAGGTGGCAATTTTCCCAAAAACGCAGGCGGATTCGACAAAGATCAGTCCGACCCTGGCGCGCCTGACAGAAGAAGACCCAACTCTGACCTGGCGGCAGGAGTCAGCGACAGGACAAACCATTCTTCAAGGTATGGGTGACCAGCATATCGATGTGGCCATCAGGCGCGCGGAGAAGAAATTCCAGGTCAACCTGTTGATCGAAGTCCCCAGAATCCCTTACCAGGAAACCATCACCAAAAAGGGTGAAGGCATGCATCGGCATAAAAAACAAACTGGTGGAGCCGGGCAATTTGGGGAGGTATGGCTGAGAATCGAACCGTCAGCAGGCGAGGATTTCGAGTTTTCCTGGGATGTTTTTGGCGGCGCGATTTCGTCCAGCTATTCTTCTTCGATTCAAAAAGGCATTTTGAATGTAATGAAAGAAGGGGTTCTAGCCGGATACCCCGTTTCGAAAGTAAAGGTATCCGTGTATGACGGTAAAGAGCACCCGGTTGATTCAAAACCTGTTGCGTTCGAAGTCGCCGGCCGGGAAGCTTTCAAAGTCGCCTTCCATGATGCGGGTCCCGTTTTGCTAGAACCGATCATGAACGCAAAGATCGTAGTGCCAGAAAGCAGCATGGGCGATGTGCTGGGTGACCTGAACACAAGGCGCGCCCGCGTGCAGGGAATGGATACAGAAAAAGGCCGATCGACGATCACCGCGAACGTACCCCTGGCTGAAATGCAGCGCTATACAACCAATCTCAGGTCCTTCACGGGCGGGCGCGGTATTTTCAGCATGGAACTCGATCATTATGAAACAGTGCCCCCGCACATCACAGGTGAAATTGTTGCGGCAAGGCACAAGGATTCGCAGGAACACAAAGAAGAATAAACAAAAAATCCGAAGGCTGCAGCCTTCGGATTTTTCTCAGGAATCATTGGTACCATGGAACCTTTGGAAAGATTATGGAACGACCTGCTCAGTCGAGATGAGCGATTGATTCAGCAAACGTTTGAGTCCATCTCCCCGATGGAACAGCAGATGATTGTTGCGCATCTACAGAAAATGGTATCGGAGGAAGGCTGGCAAAAAGAACAGATTGACTCTGCCGCAGAAGCCCTTTCTGTGATCAGGAAGAATATCAATGTACAGCGTTAGCCTCACCCACATTCGGTATGTGAATATCCCGATGGTCGAAGACTTATGAATATCTGCGTATTCGGAGGCGCGAATCCACGCGCGGGAGACTCGAACTATGAGTTTGCGTACGCTCTGGGTTATCAATTGGGAGCACAAGGCTATACGGTGGTCACAGGCGGCTATCATGGTTCGATGCAAGCAGCCAGCCAGGGAGCGAGCGACGCAGGATCACGCGTCATCGGCGTCACCTGTCAGGAAATAGAAAACTGCCGAGATGTACGTGTCAATCCTTTTGTTAACTTGGAACACAAAGAAAAATTCCTCACAACGCGAATCGACAAGATGATAGAAATCAGTGCTGCGGCAATCGCTCTTCCAGGTGGTGTAGGCACACTGGCTGAGATTGCGGTCATGTGGAACCGTCTGCTGCTGGGCTCGGTATCGAAAAAGCCTCTGATCGCGATAGGCAAGGAATGGCGTCATGTACTTGGTTGCTTCAGGAACGAGGCTCAAGGATTCTTGACCGCTGATCAGTTCAGTTTTATTCAAACAACAGATACAATAGAAGATACAATCATAAAGCTCAAGCAACTGCTGAAGGATACGAAATGAATATTGAAAAACTGCCTTTGCAAAGTGAAAACTTTTCCGAATGGTACAACCAGGTAATCCAGCGCGCAGAACTTGCTGACTATGCACCTGTGCGCGGTTGCATGGTGGTACGTCCTTACGGATGGGCACTCTGGGAAAATATCCAGAAAGAACTGGATCAAAGATTCAAGTCAACCGGCCATGAAAACGCAGCGTTTCCTTTGTTCATCCCCATGTCATTTTTAGAGAAAGAGAAGTCGCATGTTGAAGGTTTTTCACCTGAACTGGCTGTTGTGACGATCGGAGGAGGGGAAAAGCTGGAGGAACCCCTCGTCGTCCGCCCTACCTCCGAAACGATCATTGGCTACATGTATTCAAAATGGATCAAATCGTATCGGGATTTGCCCATCCTGATAAACCAGTGGGGGAATGTTGTTCGCTGGGAAATGCGGACAAGGATGTTCCTGAGAACATTGGAGTTCTACTGGCAGGAAGGCCACACTGCTCATGCTACAGCTGAAGAAGCAAACGAAGAAACGCTCAGAATGCTGCATGTTTATGAAGACTTCGCGGTTAAGGAAGCTGCCATTCCAGTCATACCTGGCAGAAAAAGCGATTCGGAAAAATTTGCAGGCGCAGTGAACAGCTACTCCATCGAAGCAATGATGGGTGACACCAAAGCGCTTCAGGCAGGTACATCGCATTACCTGGGTCAGAATTTTGCCAAAGCCTTTAACATTCAATATCTCGATCGACAGAATTGCCTTCAATACTGCTGGACGACATCCTGGGGAGTCAGCACAAGGATGGTCGGCGCGATCATCATGACGCATGGAGATGATCACGGATTGATTCTTCCTCCCAGATTGGCACCCATTCAGATCGTCATCGTTCCAATATACCGAAACGCTGAGGAGAGAGGAAAAGTCATGCCTGTGGTTTCCAGCCTCGCCTCTGATCTCAGCGATCTGCGCGTGAAAGTGGATGACCGCAGCGAGGTGACCCCCGGATTCAAATTTAATGATTGGGAATTAAAGGGTGTCCCCTTGAGAATCGAAGTGGGTCCAAAAGATGTTGAAAAATCCTCTTTGGCCATTTCTCGCCGTGATAACCCGACCAGAGAAGGAAAATCCTTCATTCCACTTGCTCAAGCCGGAAAAACCGTGAGAGAAGTGCTGGATGATATTCAGTCATCGCTGCTTGATCGCGCGACAAAATTCCGCGATGCACACATCTTCCAGCCTTCCACCTATCCAGAAATGGTTGCGTCTCTGGAACATGGGTGGACTCAAAACTTTTGGTGTGGCAAATCCACCTGTGAGCAGAAGGTCAAGGAAGACACAAAAGCAACGACCCGGTGCATCCCGCTGAACCAAAATGAAAAAGGTGGCAGGTGCATCGTGTGTGGAGAAGCTGCAAAAGAAAAAGTGTTCTTCGCCAAGGCGTATTAATCGAGCCCAGGTGTTCACTTGCCAGCCATTTCTTTATTGAAATTAAACGAAAGTATCGCGCGGATCAGGTCGCTCGTTGACGATCCGGCAGATCTCTGCGCGTACATAACTTCATTTTTTGAAACTTACTCTGATCAGACCTTTCACATAGGAGATAAATCTGTCCTGGATTCCCGTTTGCCATCTTATCGGATACCTCCAGTGATCACAAAGAAGCTGGAACGAGAATTTATCAGGATCTCACAAGAAACTCCGGAAAAAGCATTCCGTTTGGTTCAAGCCCTGTGGGATGAGCGGCACTTCGAAAACCGTTTTCTTGCCTGTGTTACCCTAGGGAACCTATCCAGTCCTTTCTTCGAAAAAGTGCTCTCAAAGATCAATGATTATTTATCAGAAGGTGTTTCACCATATTTCGTTGAGACCTTTTTGAGAACAAGCTCGGAGACGATCCGCAAAGAGAATCCTGCCCTGTGGTGCCTGCATGCTGAGTCCTGGCTAAACAATCACGCGTTGAGATGGAAATCATACGGATTAACCGCATACAATCTACTGCTCAGCGACAACAGCTACAAAGATTTACCAAACCTCATGCACGGTCTGCTTCCTTACCTGAACATGCCCCATCCACTCTTGGTCAGCGAAGGGATCTCCCTGTTCCAGCGTTTGTTCCAATCATTCCCCGAAGAAATCGATTTTTATTTGGAGGATATTCTGGACTCACCCCCAAATCCTGAAAGAGACATGCTCCTCCGCAAATCCTTGAGCCAGCACAATCCAGAGAAATATCTACTTATCCGGTCCAGAATCAGTAAAACCTGATCTGTCGGTTAAGTAATGGTATAATATAGTTTCGACTTGTCCATCAAGTGGCATCAGCTACACGATCGGAGACTTGCGAAATTCATTTTATGAGGCAAATGTCATGATTGATAAGGAAACAAAAACAAAATTAATAGGTGATTACAAAACAAGGGAGAATGATACCGGTTCTCCAGAAGTCCAAATAGCCATATTAACCACGCGTATCCTGGAGCTTACTGAACATTTACGTGCACACAAACACGATGAATCCAGCAGACGTGGATTACTAAAGATGGTTGGCAAGAGAAGGCGTTTGTTAGCCTATCTTCGAAAAAAGAGTTACCAGCGCTTCGTCGTATTGACAGAGCGATTGAATCTGCGAACAAAATGATGAGGAATGAAGAGCAGATGGTAAAACATCACCATCTGCTCTTTTAAAATTATATTTTTCCGCAGGTTGGGAACTGAAAATTGTCAAGAAAGATATTTCCTCGCAATTTTTAGTCCCTAACTTGGCGGAAAAGAAAGAGGATAACCAAATGAAACCTGAAAAGAAGGTTTACACCACCGATGTCGGTGGCAAGCCAATTTCCATCGAAACAGGGCAGCTTGCCCTGCAGGCCGGTGGTTCCGTCACTCTGAGAATGGGTGAATCGATCATGTTTGCTGCAGCGACGATGAGCAAACAACCCCGTGAAGGGCAGGATTTCTTTCCACTCACAGTTGAATACGAAGAGCGCATGTATGCTGGCGGGCGCATTCCAGGATCATTCTTCAGGCGCGAAGGAAGACCCAGTGAAGACGCCATTTTAATCGCCAGGCTCACGGATAGACCACTGCGGCCATTATTCTCGCAGGACATGCGTAATGAAGTACAGGTGATCTTGTTCTCGCTCTCCGCTGATGGGATCAACCCGATGGACATCCTTGCAATTAATGCCGCATCAAGCGCCCTGATGATCTCAAACATTCCCTGGGCAGGACCGGTCGGTGCTGTACGCGTCGGACGAATCGAAGGGAAACTCATCATTAACCCCACATTCCAGGAACAGGAATTGTCGGACCTGGACCTGCGCATGGCAGGCACAAAGGACGCCATTCTGATGGTGGAATGCGGAGCCCAGGAAATCCCTGAAGAGGACATGGTCGCTGCACTTTTATTCGGTCATGAAGGCATGCAGCCCATCATTGAACTTCAGGCGAAAATGGCCGCAGAAATCGGAAAAACCAAAACCGAAGTTCAATTATTCCCCTTAAATCAAGAAATGATCGACATCATGCATGAAAAAGCCTCCTCCCGTCTTCATGAAATCCATGATCAATACACAAACAGAACCGAAAATTATGAAGCCGTGGACTCTCTTGGTGAAACACTTGTCAATGAAATCGCCGGGGATGACCTGGAAAAAATCGAACCTTTAAAGTCCGCGTATCACGAAGTCTACAAAAAGGTGGTGCGCGAAAGGATCCTGGAGCGCCATCTACGACCCGATGGGAGAAACCTCACTGAAATTCGCCCCATATGGTGCGAGGTAAATGTAAGCCCAAGAGCTCATGGTTCAGGGTTGTTCACGCGTGGAGAAACACAGGTAATAACACTTGCAACATTGGGAACACCAAAGGAGGCGCAGGAAATCGATTCATTGACGCCAATCGATTCAAAGCGATACATCCACCACTACAATTTTCCACCTTATTGCACCGGAGAGACAAAACCTTTACGCGGACAATCCAGACGTGAAATCGGTCATGGTGCCCTGGCGGAAAAAGCCTTACTCCCGGTGATTCCAGCAGAAAGTGACTTTCCATACACGATGCGCCTTGTTTCAGAGGTGCTCAGTTCCAATGGCTCTTCATCCATGGCTTCTGTGTGCGGTTCGACATTAGCATTGATGGATACAGGGGTTCCCATCAAAGCACCTGTTGCGGGTGTGGCGATGGGTTTGGTGAAAGAAGATGAAAAGTACGTCGTATTGACAGATATTCAAGGAGCCGAGGATCACCTCGGTGACATGGATTTCAAAGTTGCCGGCACTGACAGCGGAATCACTGCGCTTCAAATGGACATCAAGATCAAAGGGATTACTTCGGAGATCATGCAAAAAGCCCTGGCGCAGGCAAAAGAAGCTCGTCTAAAAATCCTGGATGAAATACGGGCAATCATCCCGGAACCTCGTAAGGAATTAAAACCTCACACTCCAAGGATTACCATCATAAAAATCCCTGTAGAAAAAATTGGTGCTGTCATTGGCCCGGGTGGCAAGGTGATCCGGAGTTTGCAGGAAGAGACAAATACCAAAATCGATATCAGCGATGATGGTAATGTCTTTATTGCCGCAACAGACGGAGAAATGGAAGCTTTAGTCCGTGAAAGGATTGAAGCCCTCACCGAATCCCCTCAAATCGGAAAAATCTACACTGGCAAGGTTGTCCGCGTTGCTGATTTTGGAGCTTTTGTTGAAATTCTTCCGGGGCTTGACGGCATGGTTCACATCTCACAGCTTGATTCGGAGCGTGTTAATAAAGTTGAAGACATTGCCAACCTGGGCGATGAATTGACCGTGATGATCACCGCCATTGACCCGACAGGAAAAATCAGGCTTTCAAGGCAGGCAGTGCTTGAAGGTTGGACTGCAGAGGAGGCACTGGAGCACGATCGCCCCAACAAACCCAGCACCAGTCGATCTGGCAGCCGGGGTGGAAGCCGTGGTGGAAGTTACGGAAGCGGTAATAGCAACGGTAATCGTGACCGGGGTAATTACAGGTCTAATCGCACCGATCGGAAGTGATATTCAAAAGTCTGCCAGACGGCAGACTTTTTTTTATTTGTCGGATGTTGGCAGCCTCGGCATTTCCTCGCCAGGGGAATGCATGAATTCCGCCAGAGCCGCGCGCATGGCAAGTCTGTCGTCCCAAGGGTACTCGGTGTCTCCGAAGCACATTGACTGCTCATGCCCTTTTCCGCAGGCTACTACCAGATCTCCCTTGCTGGCCAACGAAACCGCTTTGCGAATGGCATTCCCCCTATCCGGAATCACGAACAAATCCTTATTCAATTTTGCCCCTGCAGATATACCTGCTTCAGACATCTCCCCAAGGATTGCTTCCAATGGTTCTGTTCGTGGATCTTCTGCCGTTAGGATGGAGATGTCTGAGATGCTCACGGACACGCGTGTCATAAGCTTTCTTTTTTCCCGATCTCTCAATCCTGCAGAACCAAACACAGTGATGATCTTTCCACTTGTTCTTTTCCTAGCCTCAGTGAGCATTCTTTCCAAGGCGTTCGGCGTATGGGCAAAATCCACCACTGCCTCAAAGTCCTGCCCCAGGTGAATCATTTCATATCTTCCAGGTACTCCAGGCATGAGGCGTATTCCTTCGACGACGGTAGCGGGTTCAATCCCTAAACCCTCAACGCACACACTCATCGCAGCCAGACAGTTCAGTACGTTGTAATCCCCAACGAGGTTGGAGTCCACCTGGAGGAGATTTCCCGTGCGGCTTTTCAGCTCAAACCTGGTCCCAGTTTTGGTATTCGTGATGTTTTTCGCCGAATAATCCGCGGAAGGATTTAAACCGTACGTGATCTTTGCAGCGGTGGTCAGTTCCCTCAGGAATGGGTAACTCGAATCATCCTGATTGAGTACTGCCAATTTTCGACTGCCATGCTTTTTTTTTGATGATTCAGAAACAAACTCAAACAAGCGACCTTTGGCCGCTCTGTAATGATCGTAATCCTTGTGAAAATCCAAATGCTCGTGTGTGATATTTGTCACTACCCCAATATCAAATTCGCATCCAGTCACCCTGTCTTGCGCCAATCCGTGTGATGTAACCTCCAGGACCACGTGTGATAATCCTGCCTCAACCATCATTGACAGATATTTCTGAACATCCGGGGCATCTGGAGTGGTTACATGAAAACCTGTATCGAGCACTTCGGTGCCGATAATCGCATTGACTGTCGAGATTAACCCGGTTTTCAATCCGGCATGTTTCATAATCGCGAAAATCAGGTTGCACGTGGTTGTTTTTCCATCCGTACCGGTCACACCAATGACAGTTAATCGCCGGGCTGGAAATTCATAAAATGCGGCGCTCACCTGAGCCAATGCCAGTCGTGTATCCTTAACCCGTATGAAGGGAATTCTTCCAGTATTCATATGCTGGCTGCCCAGTACCGCAGATGCGCCATTTTGAAGGGCATCGGGAATATACCGATGGCCATTTTGTCCTACCCCAACTAACGGAATGAACAGAAAACCCGGTTTTATTTTTCGCGAATCAAAGGAAATCCCCGTGATCTGTATATTTTCCAGGTTTTCGCCTGATACTTCCTGGATCGGAAGGTTTTCCATCAAGTCAATCAGCCGTTTTTGCACGATTTTCCTTTGTCAATCTAGTTAATTTTAGCAGTACAAAAAGTATGAAGCATAGAAAACTGCCCATGAGAAATCCATATCCCACGTTTCTGACGTGGTGATAAGCAATTCCCAGAAACCCCTTGTTTTCAATTTTCATGGGGATTGCGAAGATGGGTACTGCCTGGTGATTTTCGCCGTTGTGATAAACCCACAACGTGCCTTCATAATTACCGATTATTTTTGAATGCAAATTCCAGGTCAGTTTCTTCATATCGAGTTCCTGCACGGTGACAAATATCTCGCCGCTTGGGTGAACGCGCATCCCTGGTACCTTTAGACTGAACATCCAGAGGTCATCCAAATCTTTGCGTATGGATGCATCGCTCTCATCAGTGTTCATATCCCTTCTCACTGTCACGGATAAGAGTTCGGTAATCCCGCTCCTGGCCTGTATTGATGGAAAGGTTTGAAAAGTAAGTTTGGAACCATCCTCAGACTGAAAAGTCACTTCGTTATAGTTTGGGCTGGTACTGTTAACGGGCGAGATGAGTGAGATGGTGAATAAACAACTGCCGATTCCTAAAAAAAGTAAGCACAATGCACTGATCAGCTTTTGAAACACAATCTCTGATTATACAATCAAAAACTGCTCTCAAATTGAGAGCAGTTTTGAATTTGCCTTTTGTTCATCCAATATATATTTCAACATGCGTGCCATCTTTGTCATCCACTTCAATTTGCACAGGTTCATTCTGTGAAATCGATCTTTCGAAAGCCTCCATTGTGTCACCCATATCCTGAGCGCTCATTTTTCCCGAGAAATTAGCCCCGAAAGTTCGCAGTGACCATTTCGCGATCCCAAAGGGAATGGGAAAGCTCAGATTGATTTTCTCAGGTTTTTCTCCTGGTTTTTGATGGATACGCAAATGCATCCATTTCGATTTTCTACTCATCGCAGATAACACAAGTCCTGCCACGGCAATCAAGAGAAAAACCAGTGCAAACCAAAACCCCACCCCCAATTGGTTTTTTGTGTAACTTGTTGCTACCAATGTAGCGGCAATGATTGTAAGAAAGGAAAAAACGCCTACAGGTATCAACCACCAATTTTTCCATTTATCAGGTGGCTGATAGGATCGGTTGAGCTGTGAGTCGTGATGCACAATAACCCCTTCAGGGTGACTATCGGTGAGTTTGGAGTCGAGCGACTCTAATTGCTCCGCGCTTTCATCAATAGAGAGCTCCCCTTCTGCTACTTTTTTAAATATCTCCAATCTTTTTTCGCGCTCGTCCATCTATCTTCTCCTTCGACCAATATTTCAGTTTTCTTCCAGGGATTCAAACAATCGCTCAGCTTCTTCAGGCGAAATCTTTTTTTCCTGCAGCATTTTTAGGATTAATTTCTTTTCATCATCAGAAACAGGATCGTTGTTCATTTCTTTTTGTTGAAGTCTTATGCCGGAAACTGCGTGATTGTCCTCATGCCTTTGCATCTTTTGTTGATGCTTCTGCATTTTTTCTTCAATTTTTTCGTGAATACGTTCGGTTTTTGCGTGCAGTTTCTCTAACTTCTCATTGATGCGCTGTTGCAATTCAGTTGTATCGATCCCAGGAATGTCACCCAGGTCGATATTGATTTGGTCAAATCCAAATTCTTTAAAGTCTTTCAATCCAGTATGCCTTCTGGAATGGCATGCTTCCCGGTTACAAATGTGTATATCACCACCTGCGACAAGTTTATAACTACCAACACCCGAGCCCAGTTTAAACTGGTTTACCGAGGATCCCTTTAACTGCCTCTCTTCTAAAAGCTGTACTTCAGTCGTGCCGCTTCCAGCCACCGTGTTGAATGTGCCAGAAGGATCTCCCTCAAAATGCAAATCAATCTCTCCTCCTGCATGCATGGATACATTTCTCTCCTCTGCAGCTGAAAAGAGGATGGAAATATCCCCACCGACCTTCGCCGTGGCATCCTTGCTGCAATTTTTAAATGACAGATCCCCGCCAATACTCTTTATGTGAATTGGTGACTGTAAATCGACTGCAGAAAAATCTCCACCCACTGAATCCACATTCACTTCTCCAGCGATGTTTAGCAAGCGAGCGTCGCCTTCAATGTTCGTTATGAAAACATTGCCAGAAATATTGGCAAATTTCGCATCGCCGCCGATCACTCCACTGTTGACATGTCCTTTGATGTCCTTGATGATCAGGTCACCGCCTGCAGAATCAATCCGTAATGGAATCGTGCTGGGGATTATTAAATTGAGTTCTGAATCGCATGCAATATGGGCAGTTTCATGATCGATTGCAACAGACAGCGTATTCGTTTCGCAAGAAGCAAGGGCTCCTGCTTCCTCCCAACCGGAAACTTTTAGATCGGATTCGGCTTTGACGACGATCTCTTTCACACCAGGTAAATCAATTCTTGTCTTTTCCATACTGCCTCCAATTGCAAATACAGAATTGTTATGATATAGTAATTCCAGCGGTCAGTTCAGTGTTATCAAATTAAATATTCTTAAGTATTGCATTAATATTATTTATTATTTATAACAATTTATTTTGTTTTTGTCAATAGGCTATAAATATAATTATTGTCGCAATTGCAAAAGCGGATTATTAATGATTGTCATGAAAAATCATTATAAGAACATTAATGGAGATTTAAAAATGCCCTTTCACCCTGTCGAACCATTTCGCATCAAGATGATAGAACCCATTCAGCTAATTTCGAAAGAAGAACGAGAAAAAGAACTGATCAACGCGCACTATAATCTCTTTTCATTACGAGCTGAACATGTTTACATAGATCTTTTGACAGATTCAGGAACTGGCGCGATGAGCCACTCCCAATGGGCTGCGATGCTGCAGGGTGATGAATCCTATGCCGGTGCAAGATCCTATTTTCGGTTACAGGAAGCCATGCTGGATATATTCGGCTTTCCTTTTTTTGTTCCAACGCACCAGGGTAGAGCGGCAGAGAATATCCTCGCGACCATTCTTGTTGAACCAGGAAGTCCAGTTCCATCCAATATGCACTTTGACACAACCGAAGGGAATATCCTGAACCGGGGCGGCGTACCTACCAACCTTGTGATCGAAGAAGGGCTTGATCCCACCAGCCACCACCCCTTTAAAGGAAACATGGATATTGGTAAACTGCGGTCCTTCATTGCCAAAACCGGTAGTGCCAAAATCCCCTTCGGCACCATGACCATCACGAACAACGCCGGGGGCGGCCAGCCAGTGTCAATGCAAAATATACGCGAGACATCGCAGGTATTCAGGGATAACAATATTCCTTTCTTTATTGACTGCGCCAGGTACGCCGAGAACTGTTATTACATCAAAAAACGTGAGCCGGGGTATGAAAACCATTCGCTGATCGAAATTGCCCGTGAGATTTTCAACCTTGCAGATGGCGCATGGATGAGCGCAAAAAAGGACGCCATCGTGAACATTGGCGGGTTTCTAGCCATGCGTTCCAAGGACCTCTACCAGCGGGTCTGCAATGAGCTGATCATGCGCGAGGGTTTCCCAACATACGGCGGCCTCGCCGGACGTGACCTGGACGCCATGGCTGTCGGATTAAGAGAAGCGCTGGATGAAGGATACATGCAATACCGGATACAGCAGGTCGATTACCTCGCCCAAGGATTGCTGCAGTGCGGCGTTCCACTGATAGAGCCTACCGGCGGGCACGCGGTTTACATTGACGCAGGAAGATTCCTGCAGCACATTCCCCACGAAGAGTTCCCGGGGCAATCTCTTGCCTGCGCGTTGTATCTGGATGGGGCAATCCGCGGGGTAGAAATCGGTTCAGTCATGTTCGCGCACCCTGACCCGGCGACCGGTGTCATGAGCTATCCCAGGCTTGAATTGGTGCGTCTTGCCATTCCCCGCAGGGTATACACGCAATCCCATATGGATTATGTTGTTGATATCACCGCAGACATTGTTAAGAAAAAGGACAGTTTACCCGGGTATCGCATCACAGAAGCGCCGAAGCTGATGCGGCATTTCACTGCGAAATTTGAACCTCTACCAAATTCATGCTGAAGAAATATTGTTTTTTCGCTTTTGCTGTACTTTTCATCCTGCTGCCCACGGCCTGCCAGGCTATGGAACCTGCCAGCGTTGATCCCCCGCCGGTCATGGATACTGGATATGAATACGCAGAAGAAATTCTACAGGGATTGAACTCAAGCGATTATGACCAATTCTCAGACCACTTAAACTCCACGATGCTGGATGCAATACAAGAAACAGACTTCGAACAGTTGAGTCAATCGATCAGCTCTGCATTGGGAACATACAGCGCGGTGAGTTTTTTAAACATCGAGGAGCAGGACGGGCTGATCGTTTTGTATTACTTATGCTCTTTTGAGAAGGGCGACATGGTCATGAAATTGGTGTTGGAACCTGAACCACCCAATCTCATCTCGGGATTGTGGTTTCCAGATTTCAACCCTTGAATCCGCGGTTTTCCTGGCCAATCTCATTCTTTTTTGCTTGGTTCCATAAATCATCCATTTCATCAAAGCTTA
>CAZCHK010000017.1:0-26580 GCA_964498605.1 uncultured Anaerolineaceae bacterium
TCCGTGAAGGTGGTTTGACAGTTGGTGCTGGCAACATCACCAAGATCCTGGATTAGAAGGAGAGGCGGCAGGTTCGCTTGCTGCTGACGCAAGAGCATGGCATCAAAAAAGAAAGATATCCGGCCGGTGGTTACACTGGCGTGCGGAGAATGTAAAGAACGCAACTACACGACGGAAAAGAACCGCCGCAACGATCCCGGCAGAATGGAAATCAAGAAATTCTGTCCCCGCTGTCGTAAACACACCGTTCACCGGGAGACCAAGTAGCATGACCGATCATAGGCAGGTGCGTACGTATGCCTGCCTATGGGAGAAATAGGCCAGTAGCTCAATTGGCAGAGCGCCTGTCTCCAAAACAGGAGGTTGTGGGTTCAATTCCTGCCTGGCCTGCCTGAAGAAGTAGGCGTGAGAGATTTCGCGCTGGAATCATAAAGGAGTGCAGCATGGGTGAGAAATCGCGCAAGGAAAAGAAAGAAAGAAAACTTGCCATTTGGTTCCGCGAAACCAAAGGTGAATTGAAGAAGGTATCCTGGCCAACCCCGAAAGATGCCTGGCGGCTGACGGTGATCGTCCTGATCGTCATGGTGCTTTTCGGCGCATTCCTTGGATTACTGGACTGGGGATTCAGCCGACTGATCGGGTTGATCATATAGAAAGTATCGGAGTCTGAATGGATCTGGAAGACGATCGCATCAATAACGGCGAAGACGAAGAGATCTTCTCTGAAGAACGGACAGAAGAAACACCTGCCGCTCAGCCTTCACCCGCACCCACGCGGCAAAGCGTTCCATCCCAGTCCATCTCTTCGGAAGAAGTACCCGATTTCGCGGCGCTGGATATCCCCGCTGACCAGCGGGCGTGGTTTGTCGTGCACTGTTACTCAGGGTACGAGAACAAGGTCAGGCACAACCTCGAACAGCGCATTGAAAGCATGGGAATGAAAGAAAAGATCTTCGATGTGGTCATTCCGACGCAGGAGGAGATCGAGGTCAGGGATGGCAAGCGTCGTTCCGTGGAGCGTCACGTATTTCCTGGATATGTTCTGGTGAACATGATCCTTTCCGAAGAAAGCTGGTTCGTTGTGCGCAACACGCCAGGCGTAACCGGTTTTGTGGGCATGGGCAATCAGCCGACCCCGCTGAGACCCGAAGAGGTGGCACAGATCCTCAAGCGCATGGAAGCTGAAGCACCGCACGTGAAGGTTGGGTACAAGATCGGTGAGCGTGTTCGCATCATTGACGGGCCTTTCAATGATTTTCGCGGCACTGTTGATGAAATTGACATGGAGCGCTCCAAAGTGCGCGTGCGGGTCAATTTCTTTGGTCGAGAAACACCTGTGGAGTTGGATTTTCTACAGGTGGAGAAATCATAAAGAACAGGCCTGTCACAAGGCTGTTCGTGGGAGGGTGCCCATAATCACCCGCTAAAACCACTAAGGAGTTCAAATGGCAAAAAAACTAAAAACTATCGTTCGGCTGCAGATCGCTGCTGGAAAAGCGAATCCTGCGCCCCCCATCGGTCCTGCGCTGGCTGGTCATGGCATCAACATCATGGCTTTCTGCAAGGAATACAATGCGCGCACGCAGGCGAAAACCGGTGACATCATTCCGGCGGAAATCAGCGTGTACACGGATGGATCATTCACCTTCGTGTTGAAATCCCCTCCCGCCTCAGTCCTGCTCAAAAAGGCTGCTGGCGTGGAAAAAGGGTCCGATGTCCCGAACCGCAACAAGGTGGGCAAGGTGACCCGTGCCCAGCTGATGGAAATTGCTGAGATCAAGATGAAAGATCTCAACGCCCTGGACATGGAAGGCGCGATAAAACAGCTGGAAGGCACAGCCCGCAATATGGGCATCACGGTAGAGAAATAGAAGATCGTGGGAGGACGCGCTGCGCGTCCGCTAACACCACAAGGAGCGATCATGAAAAAACACGGTAAAAAATACAATGCCGCAATGGCAAAGATTGATCAGGAAAAACAATATTCACCTGAAGAAGCCATCAAGCTGGTCAAGGAAACATCCTTCTCTAAGTTTGATGGGACTGTCGAACTGCACATGCGCATGGGGCTTGATCCACGCCAGGCGGACCAGCAGATTCGCGATGTGGTCATCCTGCCGCATGGTCTGGGCAAGACGATCAAAGTGCTTGTGTTCGCCCAGGGTGAAGGCGCTGCCAAAGCAGCTGAAGGCGGGGCGGATTATGTTGCCGACAGCGATGAGTGGATCAACAAGATCAGCGCCGGTTTCACCGATTTTGACGTGGCCATATCCACGCCCGATATGATGGCGAAGGCGGGTAAGCTGGGGCGCGTGCTGGGACCGCGCGGGCTTATGCCGAATCCCAAAGCAGGCACGGTGGTAGGGGCCGAGGATCTGCCCAAAGCGATCAAAGAAGCGAAGGCCGGACGCGTGGAATTCCGTCTGGATAAACTCGCCAACATGCATGTTTCGATCGGAAAGGTGTCTTTTGAAGAACAAAAACTGCTCGAGAACATGGCCGCGATGATGGAAGCCATTCGCAAGGCGCGGCCTGCGGCAGCCAAGGGAACTTACATCAAAAGCCTGACCGCGACATCATCCATGGGACCCGGGATCCGCATCGATGTGCAGACAGCCCAGGCGATGAGCGGTCCACAATAGTGGTATAATACCTTCTCCCGTGATAACGGGTTTCGCCAGTGACAGCCGGTGCCGCAAGGCTTAATATCCTGCCCAGGTGAAGACGAATAGACAATCCCCCGAAAGGGTATTCAGTCTTTACCTGCAGGAAACCAGGTAAAGACTGAATTTTTTCTACATTGATCTGAAAGGAGGTAAAACACTTTGGCATTTACCAAGAAAGAGAAAGCTTCGATGAAGTCGGAGTACACAAAATGGCTGCAGGATAGCGAGGCAGTTTTTGTGGTTTCATTCAACGGCATGACCATGAAAGCGATCAGTGATCTGCGGGCGAAAGCGCGTGAATCAGGAGCGCAGCTGCATGTCGTCAAGAACACGATTTTTTCGCGGTCCGTTGAAGAAGCCCATCTGCCCAAAGCGGACTTTTATGAGGGTACGACGCTGGTCGGGTTTGCGGTTTCTGATCCCCCGGTCATTGCAAAGATCATAGCGGATGCCACGAAGGGACGCGAGACTTTTGTCATCAAGGGCGGTTACTTGGGTTCTGAACTGCTGTCCGCTGCCCAGGTGAAGGCGCTGGCTGATCTGCCTCCGCTGCCTGTCATGCGCGCCAAAATGCTTGGATTGTTCAATACACCTGCCACCCAGCTGGTGCGCACGCTTGTTGAACCTGCCCGCCGTCTGGCGTTTGTTGTCAAAGCTCATAGCGAGCAATCTGCTGCTGCTGCAGCGTAACATTAAGTTGGAATAAATTTGAAGGAGTAATAAAATGGCTGAAATCGAAAAATTAGTTGAAGAACTGAGCAAATTATCAGTTTTAGAAGCTGCAGAATTGGTGAAAGCGCTGGAAGAAAAATGGGGTGTTTCCGCCGCTGCAGCAGTTGCCGTGGCTGCCCCTGCAGCTGGTGGAGCAGGACCCGCGGAAGCTGTTGAAGAGAAGACGGAATTCGATGTCGTCCTCAAAGACGCCGGTCCGAAAAAGATCGAGGTGATCAAAGTCATTCGCCAGCTGACCAATCTGGGTCTGGTGGAAGCCAAGACCATGGCTGAGACTGCCGGAACCAAGGTCATGAGTGGTGTGAGCAAAGCCGCAGCCGCGGACGCCAAGAGCAAACTGGAAGCCGCTGGTGGTGTTGTGGAAGTAGCTTAAAGAAAAGACAAAAAAGCCGCAGTTTGCAAAGACTGCTTGTTTTACGGTCGAGACAAAAATGACTGGCTTTTGCCAGTCATTTTTATCATACTATTATGAGTTTACGCTGCGACAGATTTGATCTGGCGGATCACCATGATGACTTTGCCCATGATGCGCAGATGGCGTTCGGGATCGATGTATATTGGTTCCATGGTAGGGTTGGCAGGCTGCAGGCGTATGTGGGTTTGTTCTTTGTAGTAGTACTTGAGCGTGGTTTCATTGCTGTCATCCAACCAGACAGCAACCATATCACCGTTGGCCGCGGTTTGAGAGGGACGCATGACCACGATATCACCATCATTGATCATGGCATCAATCATCGAATCGCCCTGCACTTCCAGCGCGAAAAGCTCGTCGGTCTTCTCTCTGGGTTGGAATAAACCTCGCGCGATCTCGATGCTGGACTCGGGGTCGAAATAGGCCACATCCGATTCCGGCACCGGGATAGGTGCACTGGCAACGATACGCCCCGCCAGGGGGATGCGCACCAGGTCGTCGACAGCGTTTTGTACGGATTTCTTTGCCTGAGCCACCACCGAAGACAAGGAGTGAGCGGGTTTGATCACGCGGATGCTGCGGGAAATGTGTTTGTTGCGCAGGATGTCGCCCCGCTCCTCCAGCTTATCCAGATAGAAATCCACCAGCGAGGTGGAATTGATACCGATCTTATCACCGATCTCACGAATGGAGGGGGAATACCCAAAATCTTCCTGAAAACGGGTCAAGAATTCCATGATCTTTCGTAAACGGGTGTCCATGTCTCTGTTTCTTGTCATAACAGCCTCCTGTGAGGTTATCGAAAATATATTCTATAATCATCTTACACGAACATATGTTCTTTGTCAAGTCTGTGCACGCTTTTGATTGCAGATCACCCAGTTGACAGGATCCTTCATTGGAAATTGATATCAGTGTGAACGAAGGATTGGAAGTGGGCTGATGTCTCGTTGTGAATTTTCTATGACACGGCTGAATGATCACCGCCTGCCTTCAGGCAAAACCTTGACAAAAATATCCAATATGCTATACTCCAGTATAGTATTATTTTCAGGAGGTTTTATGCCTTTATACGAGTATGAATGCGAACAATGCGGTGAATCCTTTGAGATCATTGTACCAATGAGCGAAAAGGACGACGCGAAGGAGTGCCCGCGGTGCCATGGCGCTCACACGCAGCGTAAGGTTTCAGCTATCGCATCACGCTTTGGACTGGACGGAGGCTCTCAATATTCAGCTTCATCCTGCGGCAGCCCGGGCGGGTTTTCCTGAGCGGGTTGAAATAGAACCAGCCGTGAGCTGATCATGAAAATTAACGACCGATCCACACAACAGGTCCTGATCAACCGCCTCAACCGGTTAGAGGGACAGATCCGCGGCATCAAGAGCATGGTGCAGGAGAATCGTGATTGCGCTGAGATCATGCAGCAGATTGCTGCGGCTCGTTCAGCTCTACATGGCGCGAGCCTGGTCTTTCTTAAGGACACCGTCAGCCAGTGCATGCGTCAAAAAAGGGCAGCGGACACGAACCCCCCTGAATTGGTGGATGAATTAATGAAAATGTTCAAGAATACATAAGGAGCAAGAAATGGCGGGTGCAAAGGTTACCTGGACAGGCAGTCGAACCTTCATCGGGACAGATTCAACCAATCATTCTGTAGTTATTTCCAGCAAGGATGACGGCGTGGGCATGAAACCCAACGAGCTGCTGCTGGTCAGTCTGGCTTCCTGTTCCGGATACGATGTGGTAGAGATCCTGCAGAAGAAACGCCTGGAGCTGAAGGGTCTGGAAATCAGCGTGGAAGCTGAACAGCTCAAAGAAAACCCCTGGCCTTTTATATTGATCAAGGTCCATTACACGATTACCGGGAGAGGCATCAGCGAAAAGGACGCCGAGCAGGCCATCCATCTTTCCGAAGAAAAGTACTGCTCGGTGGCCGCCACCATCCGCGGCGTGGCGACGATTGAATCCAGTTTTTCCATCATCGAAGCGTGATCAAGAACGGCGATCGCGCTCAAACGGGTGCGATTTGTTTTCTTCCACGCCTTGATTGTATAATTTAAGATCGGAGGGCTTGATGGACTGGAAAACAAGATTGAAGGCCGATCCGTTTCCTTGGCTGCTGGAGGGGAGCGATCCCGCCGCAAGCTACGTAACCATGCGGGACCTTCAAGATATTACCGCGGACGATGCAGAGATTTCCCTGGCCAGAAAAAAAGCGCATGCTGAAGGGCGCATTGCCCAGATTCTGGATCACATGCACCCTGATGGTTTTTGGGAGAAACCAGGAGGAGGGTATGGTCCCAAATACCGCTCAGGGGTGTGGTCGTTGATCTTCTTGTCGCAGCTGGGAGCCGATATCCATGCTGATCAGCGCCTGGAAACAGCATGCAGCTATTATGTCGATCACGCGTTCTCTTCCACAGGGGGGATATCTTACAATGGAGCCCCGGGTGGGACAATCGACTGCCTGCAGGGGAACATGCTGACAGCACTGCTCGACCTGGGTTACGATGATCCCCGCATCGATAGGGCTTTCGAGTGGATGGCACGTACGGTTACCGGTGAAGGACTGGCTTCCAAGGAAAATAAAAAAGAAGAATTGCGTTATTACGCGTATCAATGTGGGCCTGAATTCCGCTGTGGTGCCAACTATGGACTCCCGTGCGCCTGGGGAGCTGTCAAAGTAATGCTGGCTTTCAGCAGGCTGCCGCGATCGCGCAGAACCCCGCTCATCGAGAGAGCCATTGTGCGCGGTATTGATTTTCTGCTGAACACGGATCCTGTCACGGCTGAATATCCTGTAGGGGATGGGAAACCGCCCAGCCAGAACTGGTGGAAATTCGGTTTCCCTGTTTTCTATATCACCGATATTCTGCAGATCTGTGAAGCCTTGACCAGGTTGGGTTACGGCACCGACAGGCGCCTGGCAAATGCCATCGATCTGGTTGTGCGTAAGCAGAACGGTTCCGGACAGTGGCTGACGGAATACGATTACCAGGGCAAGACCTGGGTCTCTTTTGGAAGGAAGAAAACGCCGGATAAATGGGTGACGATCCGCGCCTTGCGGGTTCTTAAAGCGATTTAAGCTGGAACGGGGGAATGAAAAACCAGGCGCATGATGTGCAGCACCTGGTTTACCTATTTGAGCTTTTGAAAAATGGGCGAGGCCCAATCCGCGCTGGATCTTGTACCCAGATGACGAAACCCTGATTTTTGCGCGGCCTGAATCACGCTTTCCTCCTGGCGGTCCAGAATGCCGGCAAGGATGAGCGTACCTCTGCTGGAGACAAGGTCACCCAGACCCTCAGTGAACAGGCGGATGATGATCGGCGCAAGGATGTTCGCAACCACGATCGGCGCGCTCTGAATAGAGAACTTGAACTCGTTGATCTCACGCACCGAACCCAACCCGATCTCGATCTTTTCCTGCACGCCGTTGGCTCTGGCATTGCTTTCCGTGTTCTTGATGGCAGGGCTTTCGATATCAACGCCCAGTACTTTTTCAGCGCCTAGTTTGATGGCAGCAATGGACAGGATGCCCGAACCGCAGCCAACATCAATGACCGTCTCTCCACCTTGAACAACCTCTTCCAGATGCTCAAGGCACAGCTGGGTGGAGGGGTGGGTGCCTGTGCCGAAAGCCATGCCGGGATCGATCTTGATCTTGATGCGTTCGCTATCCGGCGTATCCATCCAGACCGGTTCGATCATGAGGCGTCTGCCAATGGAAAGCGGCATGTAATGTTCCTTCCACGCAGCCATCCAGTCCTGGTTTTCAATGATCCTGTATGTTGGCTGCGGAACAGGTCGAATCTGACCCAGATGCCACAAGCCCTCTTCGATTCGTTGTTTTTTATCGTCGGTATGCGCGTCCAGGAACAAATACCCAAACACACGCACAGGGCCGGCGGGCGTTCCCACCTCAGCGTCATCGGCTTGCCTGACGCCGCTTTCGATCACGACACCATCCAGAACGAAGCGGTCCAGCACTTCCGCCACGGCTTCCGCCAGTTCACCATCGACGATCAGGGAAATTTCCAGCCAGTTTGCCTCAGCCACCCAGTACCTCTTTAAAGAAATCGAACAGGCTTCTTTCCTGTGGTTTAACTTCGGTTCCCATGGTGGCAGCCAGCTGCTGGAACAGTTTCTTCTGCTCAGCCGTAAGGCGGGAGGGGATCTCCACGTTGACAATGACCAGTTGATCTCCCCTGCCGCTGGCGCGCACGTGCGGAATGCCTTTGCCGCGCAGGGTGAACACCTTGCCGGGCTGCGTGCCGGAGGGTATGTTGAGCTTTTCCTGTCCATCCACGGTCGGGACCTTCACGTCAGCGCCCAGTACCGCCTGGGCGATGTTGATGTTCAGGTTGAGGAGCACATCGTCTTCGCGACGTTTGAAGAACTTATGTGAACGAATTTTGACTTCAATGAAAAGATTGCCATTCGGACCGCCGTTCAAACCCGGCTGGCCTTCACCTGCCAGCCTGATTTGCATGCCGTTGTCGATACCGGCGGGGACGTGCACAGTGCGTTTGACCGTCTTGCGTTCCAAACCCTGGCCGCGGCAGGTGTGACAGGGTGTCGTGATCACCTGGCCGGTACCATTGCAGGCAGAACATGTGCTCACCTGCACCATGGAGCCAAGAAACGTGTTGCGGACCTGGCGCACTTCACCGCGGCCGCCGCAGGACTGGCAGGTTGTTTTTGTGGTCCCTGGTTCTGTGCCCTCTCCCTTGCAGGTGGCACATTTCTCGTCGCGGATAAACTCGACTTCCTTGTCCACCCCGTTGACGACCTCCTCAAAGTTGAGCGTGACGGTCGCTGAAAGATCCGCGCCGCGTCGCGGGGCATTGGGCCTGGAACGGCTTCCACCGAAACCGCCGAAACCGCCGAATCCGCTGAAAATGCCCTCAAGGATGTCGGAGAAATCCATTGACTGCCAATCCGGAACCCCACCCATGCGGTCCACGCCAGCGTGACCCCATCGATCGTAAGCCGCGCGTTTTTCCGCATCAGAGAGAACAGCGTAGGCTTCGTTGATCTCCTTGAATTTTGATTCAGCGTCGGCTTCCTTGTTCACATCCGGATGGAATTTGCGGGCCAGGGTGCGAAAAGCGCTTTTCAGATCTTCAGAGCTGGCGTTTTTTTGCACACCCAATACTTCGTAGTAGTCTCTTTTGGCTGGCATATAAATTTTTCACTCGCTGACTTAAGAATGCGCAATGGCGCGAGGGGCAATTGTACACCTTCGCGCCACTACGTCAATAGACTGAATGGTTACACGTTTTTAAATTCTCCATCCACCACATCTTCACCGGAAGATGGATTTTCGCCTCCACCGCCGGGCTGACTTTCCGCGGGGGGTTGATCGCTGCCTGGCATGCCGCCGGCAGCCCCGTCGGGCTGCTGGTACGCGCTTCCGCCCAACTTCTGCAGGGATTCTGCCAGCTTGTCGATGGCTTTTTGGATGCTCGCGGTATCCTCTCCCTCTTTCGCAGTCTTCAGGGCTGTCAGATCCTCATCCACAACCTTTTTAATATCTTCAGGAGCCTTCTCTCCAAGATCACGCATGGTTTTTTCAGCCTGATAGACGATCGTGTCGGCGGTATTGCGCACTTCGATCAGTTCTTTGCGTTTTTTATCCTCTTCGGAGTGTACTTCGGCTTCTTTGCGCATACGCTCAACCTCATCTTTGCTCAATCCAGAAGAAGCGGTGATGGTGATGTGCTGACTGCGGCTGGTGGCTTTGTCCGTGGCTTTCACTTCCAAAATACCGTTGGCGTCAATATCAAAGGAGACTTCGATCTGCGGAACACCGCGGGGAGCCGGGGGAATACCATCGAGGATGAAGCGTCCGAGAGTTTTATTGTCCGCTGCCATCGGGCGTTCGCCCTGCAACACGTGAATTTCGACCTGCGTCTGGGAATCCCCGGCAGTGGAAAAGATCTGCGATTTGTTCACCGGGATGGTCGTGTTGCGCTCGATGAGCGGGGTAGCCACGCCACCCAGGGTTTCCACTGACAGAGTCAACGGGGTGACATCGAGAAGCAGAATATCCTTCACGTCGTGGCTGAGCACGCCTGCCTGAATGGCGGCACCAATCGCGACGACCTCGTCCGGGTTCACGCCTTTATGAGGTTCCTTGCCGAATTCCTTCTTGACCGCTTCATTCACGGCAGGCATGCGGGTCATGCCGCCGACCATGACCACCTCGTTGATATCCGAGGTCTTGAGTCCCGCATCCGACAGCGCGCGCCGGACAGGATCAAGGCTTTTGTCGATCAGGTCCTGGGTGAGCTGTTCCAATTTGGAGCGGGTCAGTGTCATCACCAGATGCTTGGGGCCAGCCGCGTCCGCTGTGATGTACGGCAGGTTGATCTCAGTTTGCTGAACGCTGGAAAGCTCGATCTTGGCTTTTTCGGCGGCTTCGCGTAAGCGCTGCAAGGCCTGGCGGTCATTTTTCAGATCGATACCCGAGGACTTTTTGAATTCGTTCACCAGATGGTCCATCACGCGGATGTCAAAGTCGTCGCCACCCAGGAAGGTGTCTCCACTGGTAGATTTTACCTGGAACACGCCATCACCCACATCGAGGATGGAAATATCGAACGTTCCACCGCCCAGGTCGTACACCGCGATGACCTCGTCTTTTTTCTTGTCCAGGCCGTATGCCAGGGAGGAAGCGGTCGGCTCGTTGATGATGCGCAGCACTTCCAGACCGGCAATTTTCCCGGCGTCCTTGGTTGCGTTGCGCTGGGCGTCGTTGAAATACGCCGGAACAGTGATGACTGCCTGGGTGACGGTTTCACCCAGATACGCTTCTGCGTCCGCTTTCAGCTTACCCAGGATCATGGCGCTGATTTCAGGAGGAGAGTATTCCTTGCCGTCCATCATCACGCGCACATCGCCATTGCTGGCTTTGGTGACCTTGTAGGGTACGCGGCTGATCGTGCGTTGAACTTCAGGGTCGTCGAATTTACGACCCATGAAGCGTTTGATGGAAAAGACGGTGTTTTCAGGATTAACGATCGCCTGATTCCTTGCGGCGCGCCCCACGATGCGTTCGTGGTTCTTGTTCACTGCAACAACAGAGGGCAGCAGCCGCTCGCCTTCTGCAGTGGGGATAACCATCGGCTCACCGCCGCTGATGACCGCGACGACCGAGTTGGTGGTTCCCAGATCAATACCTATGATTTTTCCCATTTTTCACTCCTATTTTGCGACTCTTACCAGCGCCGGTCTTAAGATCCGGTCGCCGATGGAATAACCTTGTTGTACTACTTCGATAATCTGACCCTCTTTGTGGTCAGGGCTTTCCTCATGTGTTACTGCCTCATGGCGGTGCGGGTCGAACTCCTCGTTTTCTGCTGGTATGCGCTGCACGCCTTCCTTTTCGAGAATGTCCATCAGCTTTCGATAGATGAGTTCGACGCCTTCAGCCCAGCTGGCGCTTTCACCCTCAGTCGGTTTGGCTTTTAAAGCCCTTTCTATGTCATCGACAATGATCAGGTAGCGCTTGATGATCTCGCCGGTCAGGTTCTGTTTGAGATCTGATTGCTCGCGCTCGATGCGTTTGCGGTAATTGGAGAAATCCGCCCTCTCCCGCTGCCATCCATCCATGTACTCCTTTGCGTTCGACTTGAGCTCATCGATCTCTTTCAGCTGATCCGCGTAATCCTTCAAAGGAACGGTCACTGTCTTCAAGTCATCTACATTGTTTTCAGCTTCAGGCTGCTCTGCACGAGTCTGCGGAATGGCAGATTCTTCAGCTTTTTGAACGGGTGTTTTGGAATGTTTTTTTCGCTCCGTCATTTCGCTTCCTTTCACTTCATGATTTCACTGACATCATCCACCAGGTTGTTGGTCACCAGGTCACTTAAAAGAACCGAGATAAAGCGGACGATTGAGATCGACCTGGCGTACGACATGCGCAGTGGACCCATCACGCCCAGCATACCGGTGGAAATACCCGGGCTGCCGTAACGCGCCAACACGATCGAACACTGCCGCAGCTCATCACGGGTACCTTCGCCACCGATCAGCACCTGCACGCCACCCAGCGCGTTATGCGGGATCGTGCGGGATAGAAGATCTTCCAGCATGGGCCGCTCTTCCAGGATTTGCAGCGCGCGGCGGGCGTCTTCATTGCCGGAGAATTCAGGTTCGGCGAGCACATTGCTCAACCCATCCAGGTATACCTCCCCGCCGATCAGCAGGTTGGAACGCTCCATTTCGTCCGCGATCCAGCCTGTGATTTCCAGTTCCTGACCGCCCATTTCTGCGCACATTGTCCGCACAGCTTGAGCGTCCTTATCGAGAAGACGATTGGTCAGGTTCAGGGCCAGCTTGGACAAAATTTCCTGCGGCACCGGGTCGTTGAGGGTCAGCAGCTGCTGATGAATCTCGCCGCCCTGCATCACCAGCACCATGAGCACCTGTCTGCCGCGCGTAGAGATGAGCTCGACATGTTTTAACCGGGCATGCGCCGGGTGAGGAGCGGTAACCAGTGAGGCCACCTTGGAATGCTGGGCCAGCACGGAAGCTGCCAGGTGCATCCATTGATCGACATCGCTGCGCATCTGGTAGAACTGATGGCTGATCAGGCTGCGGGTGTTCTCAGGCACGTGTGTGTCTTGAATCAGCTGACTGACAAAGTAGCGATATCCATCCTCGGTCGGGATGCGCCCGGCTGAAGTGTGCGGCTGGCGCACAAGGCCCATTTCGGTCAGCGCGTAAAGCTCATTGCGAACGGTTGCGGAGCTCATATCCAGGTTGAAGCGATCCACCAGGGCTTGCGAAGGTACGGGTTGGGCTGTCCGGGTATGCTCGTGGATGATGAGTGATAATAACAGGCGCTGCCGTTCTGATAAAGCTTCCATTTTTCTCCAAATTTAGCACTCTCAATCTGAGAGTGCTAAATTTCTGCCTATAATGATAATATGGAAGCAAATGAGCGTCAAGAAGGGTTGAGCAATTCTGATAAAAGTTTTATATATGCACAATCGATAATGATGCAAGCAGCTCTTTCATTATAATGTTACTAAATAAGCCTGCTATCCGGCATGAGGACCCTGGTCACGTTTTGGGGGATGGCTGACAGGAGCGTATGCGGGATGCGCAGGCGTTGGCCTGAACGATTCCAGCGCGCCAGCGCGGATAGCAGGATCGAGTATAGATACTGTTTGCGGCTGAGATTCCTGGACTTGCAGCATGCTTCGAACCAGAGATCGGGGATCATTGGCTGTCCATTGATCTCCAGGACATAGAACTGATCATCACCCTGGACCAGATCACAACGGGCGTAGTCCCGTACATTAGCTGCCCGGAATGCCCTACCGGCCAGGTCGGCAACTTTCCTGTACAACGCGGTATTCTTCACAGGAGTTGCCAGGGTTCTGTGCTGATCCTTATCCTCCGTGGTGATGGGTTTGTGCACGGAAGGGTCTTTGAACTGAACGCGAGCTGGAAGGATCAGAGCATTTGGCGGTGTGCCAATGAGCGCCACCGTGAATTCCTTGAATTGATCACTGAAACCCATGTATTGCTCAACGATGACTTCGTTAAATATGTCCAAACTTGAATTGATTTTCTGCCGCAGTTCTGCCGCGCCGCTGCAAACCGAACGTTTGCTGATCCCGGCCGAGTTTCCCTCGCTGTCCGGCTTCACGATATACGGGTAGTGGTTCAACTTTCCGAGCTTTGTGGTCAAGGAGATCGATTTCGAACGCCGGTTGACCGTAAAAAATTCCGGTGTGGGTACCTGTGCGTCTATGAACGCTTCCTTCAATGAGCTTTTAGACCGGCACAGCCGCAGACTTGCAGAGGCGGATCCAACATAGGGTATCCGCGCGGCATCCAGCAAGTCGTGGACATTGCGAGTCGTCCCCGCGTGATCGGGAATCTCGTCTGATATGCTCAGGACAAATGTTACTTTCCCCCCATGGACCAGATCGATGATCTCGCTGGCTTTCCTGACCTGTGTGGTCCTGTTCTTGATCCCTGCGCGTGATAGATCATCCCCGATGATCTTCAGCCTCTTTTTTTGTCCAGCCAGGTACTCTTCATCCCCCGCGGGTACAAACAATAAATCAACAATCATCATGATCTAATCCTCTCGTACTCCCTCCTTGACAAATTTGGTCAATTCCATCACGCTGAGCTGTCCGATTCCAAGCCTATCCACCGTCCTGCCGCGGCGCCAGTAATCTGTCTGGTGTACGATGCAGGCCAGGCGCACGATGCTGTCGATGCCCCGCACCGACACACCGTAATGCTGACCGAGGGAAGCGACAGGGACCAGGCTCATGGGCACGTCCTCAAAAATATAGCGATGATGCAGCGTGTTGGGGGCTTTGATGCCGTAGTAACCGCTCTGGTTGTGGATGGCGTCATTCAGATCATCCCCCGTCACATCATAGGCAAGCTTCAGCCATTCCATGGCAGTCCGCGCTCGTATTCCCAGCGACGAAGCCACCGTGACGCGTTCCCGGTCCAGCGCTTCAAGGACTTTCGCCACGGATGGGGTCACCCCGTGGATGTAGAACTCGAAATCCCCGTTGGTCGACTCGATCCGCCCGGCGTTCAGCAAGGTCAGGGCTGGATGGAAGATGGCCCCCATGTTGTTCATCCCCGTGTGCAGCACATCCACGCCATCGATGAACTGGGGGTATATTGTATTGATGATGTCCAGGACGCGGTTGTTCTCAGTGGCCGGAAGCGCCGCCAGGGGCACGGCCTCCTTGATCCTGAAGATCCTTGCCTGAGCCGGCCCATCGGAGCGGCTGGCGTAGATAAAAGTCTCCGCTTCGGCCACGGTCACATTTGCCTTGCAACCTTCCTGACGCAAAGTTGCTTCCACCTCGATGGCGCCCAGCGTCCTTCCGGGGTGCAGCACGATAATCTGGCCATCTCGGAGATACGGCGCGATGCCTTTGGCGATCTCCGCGTGGGCGGAGGACGGAACGACCACCATGATCACGTCCGCGTTCGGGATGGCCTGTTTGTACTCCGACGTGACCTTGGCCAGCTTCCCGAATCCATGCGGCCCGGATTCGTAACTTTCCAGTTCGATGCCGCCGCGCTTGGCGATGACCGAAATGCGCTCATAGGTGCGGTTGAAAAGGGTGACGTGGTTTCCCATTAGCGCCAGGTGAGCTGCCATGGCTTTTCCGCCGTGGCCTGCCCCAACGATCGTGTATTTCAATTTTTCTTTCATGTTGCCTTCTTTCTATTCATAACCAGCGGGACAAGCGCGCTTTTTCCGCCAGGATGTCTCCTTTGGCGCTGACTGCTTCGCATTTTCCCTCGATCACGCGGGTAAGGATTTTGCCACTGCCGATTTTGGAATTCACCAGGTGCGGCGCGTCGAGGATACCGCTTTGCACAGCCAGGGCAAGATTGCCGGGATCCGTGTAGGGGTCTTTACCCGGATCCGGGTTCTGTTTCCGGATGGCATTCAGGGTGATGGCGGCCTCGCGCAGCAAATCATCCTTCCGCGCCAGGATGTTCCCATCTGCCAGGAAATCAGGTTGGCCATTCAGCGCGTTTTCGATGGCGCGTTGGGCGATGCGGCACGAGGTGACCACTTCATCAGCATTGGCGGCGTGGTCGGCTTCCGAGAACCCTACCACGTGCACGATATGCGGTTTGAGCGCCATTTGCAGGTACGTGGCGGCAGCCAGGTGGGCTTTGGCGGCTTCCATCTCAAGGGGAAAACTGAGCAGCCCTGTACGGGTCTGCCGCCAAACCCTGAACTGATCATCCTCAAGCGCCTGGATGATCTCCATGATCGCCAGCATTTTCGCCAGGTCCATGCTTTCATACGTTTCGGGAGGGCTGTTGAACATCATCTGCGCGATGTAATCATGTACGCCGAAGACTTTGGCGTTGTACGCAGCCAGATACGCCGAGACGACAAAAATGACATCCGGCGCGTAACGCATGCCCCAGTGATGCGGTTCATTCAGTTCAACCGGGATACCGCGGGACCCGTACCAGGACATGACCTGCTGGTGCTGCTCTATGGAACCCTTGAGGTCCCAGGGACCGCGCCCGTCCAGCTGGTTGAACCAGAACAGGGGGATGGCGCACCAGGCGTTGTTGATCGTGTCCACGTACATCTCGGCCAGTGAAAGAAAATCATCTGTCCCGGAGTAGGTGCGCAGCAGGGGGTAATTGCCGATCCTGGAAGCTTCGTACAGGTTGCGGTAGTCAGCCTCGGTGCGGACCGGCACGCCTCCTGCGCCTTTGCGGCGTGCATCCTGTTTCTCCGGGTGGAAAAAGTTTTCCTGGGCATCCTGATCGATTCCCAGCGAGATCACATCCAGGATTTCGGAAGCAGCAATGTGGCGGATGCCGTCCAGCGTAGCTTCCATGGTCGGCAGACCGAAGTGATGCCTCAGAATGGGGTATGGGGATTTCCATTGGATTCGCTCGATAAGTTTCTGCGGGTACACTCTGTCTTTTTCACCTGGAGCTCCGTCTGACTGGGGATGCAGAAAAGAGATCGTCTTTGAAATGCTTTCGGAACCATCAAAAACCGCGTCGAAGAAACCGAGTTTCTTGATCCTGTCCGCGACGGGTGGTGTGCCGCCAAACGCAAAACGCACTCCGGCCTGTTTCAGCTCGTCTGCCATTTCGCAGAACTGCCCGATCAGACGTTCTCCGGTTTCAGGCGTCAGCCGGTAAGAAACGCCGACAAGATCGGCTTTCTCCTCTCGGGCAACCTTTATGAGGGTCCCGGGAGCGACGGCCGGACCCAGGAAGACGGTTCTCCAGCCGGCGCTTTGGGCCAGTTTCAGAAATCGCATCACACCTGCGACATGGACACATTCTCCTACAGCAGCGGCAACAACTGTTTTCATGACGACTCCTCCTTTCTTGGGTGAGATTACTTGGACCGGGTTTGCGTCGATTCCCTGACGATCAGCCGGCACTGGATGGAGGTGCGGGAAGGCGGATCATGGGGAGCGGAAATCCTTTTTAAGAGCAGATCAACCAGTGAAAGCGCGATGGCAGCGATCGGCTGATCGATCGTGGTCAGCGCCGGTTCGACGTACTGAGACTCCTGCAGGCCATCATATCCGGCTATGGCGATGTCCTGGTTGACTCGCATCCCCACTTCCCTGGCTGCTTTGAGTGCCCCGAACGCACTCTCATCCGTGACGCAGAAAAGCGCGTTGGGAGGTTCACTCTGCGTGAAAAGTTCCCGGCAGCACTCGGTCGCGTTTTGAATGGTCAGATCACAGCGGCGGATATTTTTCCCCGGTAAGCTGTGCCCGGAAAGACTGACCAGGTGCTCGTAATCCGCAAACCGCCTTCTCTCGATGTGCAGTTCTTCCGGCCCTCCAAGGTAGCCGAAACGGTCAAATCCTTTGGCCAGGAGGTGTTCCACAAGCTGGCTCATGGCAGCCTGGTGATCGATCCTGACGCATGAGATGTCGTCGAAATCATCCAGGGGGTCCAGCGCCACGAAAGGGATGGCGTTCGCTCGTAAATACTCAACGCGCCAGTCGGGCACGCGCAGGCGGTTCAGGATGATGCCATCAACCTTTCCGCCCTGGACGAACTGCGCATAGATGCTTTTCTCTTGAGCGCTTTCCATGGCAGCCGCGGATACGATCATGCTCTGACGATGCAGCATGCAGGCGTCGCTCAGGTTGGTGATCAATTCCGTGTAGAAAGGATCGCTGAAGCGCGAACCACTAGAGGACAGCACAAAACCGATCGTGTCCGTCTTTTTTCGCCGCAGCTGGCGGGCAGCCTGGTTTGGGACGTAACCGGCTTCAATGGCTGCCTTGGCCACCCGCGCGCGGGTTTTCTCCGCCACGTCCGGGTAGCCATCCAGCGCGCGGCTGACCGTCGTGATCGATAGTCCTAGCTGTTCGGCAATATCGATGATCCTCATATCCAAAACGTTTTGGATAATTATACGTGATTTTGATGCGATAGACAAGGTTTTTTTAATCTCAAAACGCCATGATGCCAAAACCATCATGGCGTTGTTGATGACCGTTCAGATCAGACCCTGGTCAAATGCGTGCGGATCTGCTCGCGCATGTACAGCGGCAGATAATACAAACCACCGGAGTTCTTTCCAGTCGAGCCGGAGCCTTTCCACCCGCCGAAGGGTTGAAATCCAGGCCACGCGCCGGTGGTTGCACCCTGCGGGCGGTTGGCATAGGTCACGCCGGCTTCGATCTGGTCGAAAAATCGCGCCACATCATCCTCGGAGCCGTAGATTCCCGCGGTAAGACCATAGCTGACCTGGTTGGCGATGTGCAGCGCAAGATCCAGGCTGTCAACCTTGCCAATGGTCGTGATGGGCAGGAACATTTCCTCCTGCCACAGGTGGTGATCGAAGGGCAGCGCGTCCACGAGCGTCGGGGCACAGAAGTATCCATGCGTGTATGCGCCGTCCGTCAAATGCATGCCTCCGGTCAGGACGCGCCCGTGCTTTGAAAGATCATCCACGAATTTCGCGTAATCCTGATAACTGTTCTGGTTGATGACCGGACCAAGATACGTGCCGCGGTCGGTCGGGTCGCCGATCACCATTTTCCCAGTGATATCCACAAGTTTTCCCACCAGCTCGTCGTAGACTGCCTCTTCTACCAGCACGCGTGAGCAGGCGGAGCATTTTTGACCCTGCAAACCGAACGCTGAACGGGCGATGCCCGTGGCTGCGTCATCCAGGTTGGCGTGGCGCGTGACGATCGCTGCATTCTTTCCGCCCATCTCCAAAATCGTAGGCCGCACCCAGCTGCCCAGGGAAAAATCGTGATAGATCTGCATGCCCACGGACACAGATCCCGTGAATGTCACACCCGCCACGTCAGAAGATTCTATGAGCCCCTGTCCCAGCGAACTTCCGGGACCGGTCACGTAGTTGATCACCCCTGCTGGTAGACCGGCTTCCATCAGGCACTCCGTGATGAGGCGCGCTGTCCAAGGCGTGTCCGATGCTGGTTTGAGTACCACCGTGTTGCCTGTCACCAGGGCGGCCGCGGTTGGTCCACCGCTCAGCGCCGCGGGGAAGTTGAAGGGGCTGATCACCAGCCACACGCCATGCGGACGCAGCACGGATGTGTTGGTCGAAATAAAACCGGGAAGCGGGTCGCGTCCCATTTTCGCAATGTATCCGTTGTTGGCTTCCATCCGATCGCAGGCGTAGCGGAAAAGGTCGGCTGTCTCCGCCACGTCGCCCAACGCCTCCATGCGGCTCTTGCCGACTTCCAAGCTGACGGCCACGCTGATCTCGTACAGCCGCGTATCCATGATTTCCGCCGCTTTGCGCACAAGGCGCACGCGCTCCTGCCAGGGCGTGCGGCTCCACCCGGCAAAGGCACCTTTCGCGGCAGCAATGGCGTCGCGGGCGTCACCCGTGGTGCCCTTTTGGAACAATCCCAGGAGCACGCGGGTGTCTGCCGGAGAGCGGTTTTCAACCTTTTCACTGGCATACACCTCTTTTCCATTGATAAGCATCCCGTAATCGCGGCCAAGGTTTTGCCTGGTTTGTCCCAAGGCAGCATCAAACCGCTGATGCAGCTCTTCGGGCGGGTTGAACATGCTGGCATAGGTCAATTTGAATGTCTTGTCTTCGCTCACAGGTAGGTCCTCCTCCGTTTGATTGGTTGTGAAACAATAGTATAGCGAAAAAAGAAATAGAAAGCCATTGATTTACCTCTTCAAAATATATGAAATCCTGACCTCATCACCATGCGGCGCGGATGAACCGAGTTCAAAGCAGAATCATCCAGCAACGCGGTTTTTTCCACCTTCCTGGACCTCAAACACTCTTTCATTGACCCGCAACCCCAATTCCGCTACAATAAAAACATGCCTATCGACAATAAAGCCGGGTTCTTCCGGCCTGACCACGATCCGCCGCACTGATCTACGCTGTGCCGTCCTGGGCGATGACTCGCCATTGAATCCGATTCGTACAACGAGGTAGATCATGCATAAACCGTTCCCTTCTAAAAGAGCTGACATTTATCGCGATATCGCTGCCGAACAGTGGAATGACTGGCGCTGGCAGATGAAAAATCGACTGAACACCCTGGAGGAATTTGAGCAGGTGTTGAATCTGACGGACAGCGAGCGCCAGGCGCTCGCTTCTCCGGGGCTGTTCCGCGTCGACGTCACGCCGTACTATGTGTCCCTGATCGATGCGGATGATCCGAACGACCCCGTGCGCCGCCAGATCATACCAACCTCCGCTGAGATGAGCGCTTTCACAGGCCAGATGGAAGATTCGCTCGCAGAGGACCGTCACTCACCGGTTCCCGGGCTGGTGCACCGCTACCCGGACAGGGTGCTGATGCTGGTGACGACCCAGTGCGCGTCCTACTGCCGGTACTGCACGAGAGCGCGCATCGTTGGAGACCCGGCTCAGACCTTCAAGCGCGATGAATTTGAAGCGCAGATTGAATACATTAAGAACACACCCCAGATCCGTGACGTGCTCCTTTCCGGCGGGGATCCGCTGGCAATCGCCCCGAATGTACTGGAGGAACTCCTAGGAAGGCTGCGGGAGATCGAACACGTCGAGATCATTCGCATTGGATCGCGCATCCCGGTCTTCATGCCCATGCGCGTGACATCCGGACTGACCGACATGCTGCAGAAATTCCATCCCCTGTGGCTGAACATCCATGTCAACCACCCCAACGAGATCACCGCGGAGCTGGCGGAGGCGGCCGATAAGCTCTCCCGGGCGGGAATCCCGCTGGGAAACCAGTCCGTGCTCCTGGCTGGCATCAACGACTGCACGCACATCCAGCGCGACCTGGTGCAGAGCCTGACCCGCATCCGCGTACGGCCGTACTACCTGTATCAATGCGACCTGGTTGAGGGGGCCGGGCACTTCCGCACCCCGGTCGCCAAAGGGATCGAGATCATTGAAGGCCTGCGCGGGCACACATCTGGTTTTGCCGTGCCAACCTTCTGCGTTGACGCGCCTGGTGGGGGAGGCAAGATACCGGTCATGCCGAATTATCTGATCAGCAGTTCCGATCATAAGATCATCCTGCGCAACTTCGAGGGTTTTATCACGACCTATGAAGAGCCCCTTGCATACAAACCCCACGACCCATCCACCTGCGCTTATTGCCGGAATAAACGCGTGGAAACCGGACAGCGGGGAATTTCCGGACTGCTGGACGGCGAGAAGATGAGCATTCAGCCCGAGGGGTTTGATCAGATCCATCTCCGCGGCGGCGCGTCGCACAGGCTGCGGGCGAGAGGGGAAAAATGGAAACCTCTGGGCATTGGTGACGGAAAAAAGGAGGAATAAATGGCAGATATGCATTACCGCAGGCTGGGTCGTTCGGGGCTGAAGGTCTCCGAGTTATCCTTTGGCTCGTGGGTGACATTCAGCACGCAGCTTGACGAAAAAAAGGCCGCTGAACTGCTGCACGAGGCCTACAGCCGCGGCGTGAATTTTTTTGACTGCGCAGATGTCTACGCGGGTGGTGCGGCAGAGACCATCATGGGCAAAGCCGTCAGAGATCTCAGGCGCGAATCGCTGGTGATCTCAACAAAAGTCTTCTGGCCGACCATGGAAGGACCCAACGGGCGGGGACTATCCCGCAAGCACATCACGGAGTCCATCCACGCTTCTCTCAAACGCCTGGAAATGGAATACGTGGACCTGTACTTCTGCCACCGCTACGATCCTGACACCCCTATTGAGGAGGTGGTGCGAACGATGAATATTCTTATCCAGCAGGGCAAGATCCTCTACTGGGGTACTTCTGAGTGGGAATCCAGCCAGGTGGCCCGGGCGTACGGCATAGCCCGGCAGTACAATCTTGTCCCGCCGGTGGTCGAGCAGCCGCAGTACAACCTGTTCCATCAAAAACGGGTCGAAATCCAGCTGATGCCGCTGGTGCGCGAACTTGGGATCGGATTGACGACCTTCAGCCCGCTGTACTCCGGGCTGCTGTCTGGGAAGTACAACGACGGCATCCCCGAGGGCAGCCGCGCCTCCATGGAGAGCATGCCGTGGATCCGCGACCGGATCACTCCCCAGCGCGTCGCCCGGGTGCGCCAGCTGGCGGAGATCGCCGGAGAGCTGGATATGACCACCGCGCAGCTGGCGATCGCCTGGGTCCTGCGCCGCAAAGAGGTCAGCTCGGTCATCACCGGAGCATCGCGGCTTGAGCAGTTGGATGAGAACCTGGATGCCATCGAGCATGTCGAAAAAATGACCAACGAGGTCCTGGAGAAGATCGACCAGGCCATGGAAGGTGAAGAACCATAAAACGGGACGGGCGTGACTCTAAGCCTGCCAGTTTTTTAGGAGGACCGATGTTCAACGAATACCTGGCAAAAAAGGACTTCTCTCTAAAAAAGATCGATCCGGACGACCTTGGGAAATGGAAGAACAGCAAGGACAAAGCCAAGCAGAAGCTGGTCGACCTGCGGGAGGAATTGGCGGATCTGCAGGAAGTGCTTTACGCCGAGGGGAAGCACAAGGTCCTGATCGTGATCCAGGCCATGGATACCGGCGGCAAGGATGGAACGATCAGGGCTGTGTTCGAGGGCGTCAATCCCCAGGGAGTGCGAGTCGCCAGTTTTAAAGTGCCCACTGCCCAGGAACTGGCGCATGATTATCTGTGGCGCGTCCATCAAAAGGTTCCCGGCAAAGGAGAGCTGGTCATTTTTAACCGCTCACATTACGAAGACGTGCTGGTTGTGCGGGTTCACGGCTTGATCGACGACAAGGAAGCCAGGAGGCGCTTTAACCAGATCAACGATTTCGAGCGCATGCTTGCCCAGCAGGGCACTCTGATCCTGAAATTCTTCCTGCACATTTCAAAGGACGAGCAGAGGGAGCGGCTGCTGGAGCGCATCGATATCCCGTCCAAACAATGGAAGTTCAACCCGGGCGACATCAAGGAGCGTGAACTGTGGGGCGCTTACATGAAAGCCTTCCAGAATGCCATTGCCGCCACGAGCACTGATTACGCTCCCTGGTATGTTGTACCCGCCAACCGCAATTGGTACCGCAACCTGATCGTCGCGAGCGTCATCGTGGACGCTCTGAAGGGACTTAAGATGAAATACCCGGTCCCGAGTGAGGATTACACCATCTACCGCTCCCAGCTGGGTGTGGGGAAGGAGCCGGAAGCTGAGAAGATCGTGCCGAAGGCGGCTGGAACTCCACGCCTGAAGGCGAAACCCATACCGGCTGCAGCTGCACCAAAGGAAGAGGCTGGAGCCAAGCCCGTCTGAGGATCAGGTGCAACGAGCTCACCTGCATTTTTCCACGGAGTGCTTCAACTGTGCCTGGGATATGATCGGCAAACTTGGTCGAACGCTAGAAAGGATGAATAGATGCTGTCCCTCAGCATGGCGTCACTGTGGCACTGGCCGCAGCGGCCCGACCACACATTGGAGAACCTCTCGGTGGCATACGGGCAGGTCTCCAGGGTCCTGGGGCTGCTCGGTCAGCCGGGGTTGGTGATGGAGCATGGCAGGAAAAGCCTGCAGGCCTTCAAGGAAGGGTACCTGCCGGCATTTCTTCCGCGTATTCTTACGAATCTTTAGCCAGGACTGCAGTTCTGGCTGGGGACGACGCGGAAAAGGCAGAATGCCTTTCACGTGGAATGGGGCATGCTTAAAAAGTGATGGATACTCAGACGAAGGACATCCTGCAGTAGCTCTGAATGGAGGAAAAAGCGCGGTGGTGTTTGTTGTGCACCGCGCTTTTTCATAAATAAGGTAGGAATTATCTGAAGGAGATTTTTTTATGTTTTTCCACCTACAAGCTGCGTAATTTTGCGCCGAATTCCTTTTCCAAAACGAAGATGATGCGCTGGCGGATCTTGGCCGCATCCTTGTCGCTCAGCGTGCGGTCCGGGGCCTGGTAGATCAGGTTGTAGGCCAGACTCTTCTTGCCCGCGCCGAGCTGATCGCCGCGGAACACATCGAACAGCTCCACGCGCTTGAGATGCTTGCCACCTGAAGCGAGGATCTTCTCTTCCACCGCGGAGGCGGGCAAAGACTCGTCCACGATGAGGGCGATATCTTCCAGCACGGGTGGAAAAGAAGACACGGCCTGGGTCTCCACGCGATCTGATACCAGTTTGAGCAGCGCATCCAGGTCGAATTCGCCAGCCAGAACGGGGTGGGTTTCCAGGTCGAACCGTTCCCTGACCTGGGGGTGCAGTTCACCACAGGTGCCGATCTTCCTTCCAGCCACGCTGACTTCGGCTGCTTTTCCAGGGTGGTAGATCGTCCCGCTGACCGGCTCAAACACAGGCGCCGGGCAGTGCAGGGCACCCAGAAAACCCTCAATGATCCCCTTCAGGTCATAGAAATCCAGCAGAACCCGCCGCGGGTGGCTCCAGTGTGGAGGGTGTTTGTATCCGCTCATGACGACCGCCAGGTGCTGCGCTTCTTCAGGCAGCGCTTCGCCTGCGCGGGGCAGAAATACCGGCGCGATCTCGAAGAACGCCAGGCGATCGCTCAGTCGGCTGTTCTTATGGGCGACATCCAGCACGGAACTGAGCAGGGTGCGGCGCAGAACAGACCGCTCAGGTGTGAGCGGATTTTTTAGACGCACGTACTCAAGATTGGCAGGCTGAGCCCCCGGCGGAGTCAGATCTGCTTCGGATTCCATGTCGGTCATGCGATAGGTCATCACTTCCTGCAGTCCCAGCCGCACGAGTGAGTCGCGCAGCGCTTCCTCAGCCGCCTGGATGGGATCGGGATGCACGGGAGGCATTAATTCCTCCAGGCGCCTGGCAGGGATGCTGTCATACCCGAACAGCCTCGCGATCTCTTCGATCACATCGGCTTTACCGGCGATCCCTTCCTGGATATCCACGCGCGTCGGTGGAGATTGGACCGTGAAAACCTCACCGTTCTGCTCGATCGCAAAGCCCAAACCGGACAACCCTCGCATGATTTTTTCGGCAGGCACTTCAGCGCCAATGGCTTTGTGCACTTCTGCCAGGGTGAGCCTGACGACCGGATCGCGATAAGGCTGCGGGTAGGCATCCACCAGTCCATCTGCGATTTGACCACCTGACCATTCCGCGATGCGCTTTAATCCCAGAAGCACCGCCTGCTGTGCCAGCGCGGGGTGAATTCCACGCGCGAAACGAAAGGCCGCCTCCGAGCTTAATTTCTGGCTGGCTGACGTGCGGCGGATGTTGATGTAATTCCAGGCTGCCCCTTCAAGCAGGACCGTCCTGGTCTGCGGGGTGACCTCGCTTTCCATGCCGCCCATCACACCCGCAATGGATAATGCCCCTGCCGTGTCACAGACAAGAATGGCATGCTCATCCAGCGTTCGTTCCACGCCATCCAGGGTCATGATTCTTTCACCAGGTTTTGCCGCTCGCGTGATGATCGTGGGCGTTTTACCTTTTGCCCGCTCCTTCAGCGCATCAAAATCAAAGGCGTGCAGCGGTTGACCTGTTTCCAGCATGACATAGTTGGTGGCATCCACGATGCTGTTGATGGGGCGCATCCCTGACAGCCTGAGCCTGCGCTGCACCCAGTACGGGCTGGGGCAAGGCCGGGTGTCGTTGATCAGACCAGCCATGAAGCGTGGATTCAACCGCGGATCCTCGATCCGGATGTCCACCTGACCTTTGATGGAAGCGGAAGAGGTTTTTACCTTCAGATCGGGCAGCCGCAGGGGCGCACCGGTCGCCGCGGACAGCTCCCGAGCCACACCGAGCACACTTGCGTTGCGGATCATGTTCGGCAGAATGCCGATATCCAGAACCGCGTCGCCCATGTATTCTGACAGCGGTGTACCGCTGGGAGCGTCCGCGTCCAGGATGATCACTCCTTCATGCTCTTCGGAGATACCCAGTTCTTTCTCCGAGCAAACCATGGAGAAGGATTCGACCCCGCGGATGACCGCTTTCTTCAGCGTGGTCGGAATATTACCAGGCTGATGACCATCGTAGAGCGTGGCTCCTTCCCGCGCATAAGCCACCTTGAGCGGCTGTTCCAGCGCCCCCTTGCCTTTGTATTCATAAAGGTTCGGAGCACCCGTCAGAACAACCAGCTCCTGGCTGCCATCGAAAAGCCTGCACAGCACAAGCCGGTCAGCATTGGGGTGCGGCATCACCTCCCGGATCTCCGCCACCACGAACTTATCTTCCGCCCAGCTCAGCCCCTGCATGGAAAATTCATGCGCTCCAGCGTCATGCTCTGGCATTGGCAGGCCGATCACCCGGATGCTGTTCACCTCCAGTCCCAGGTCCGTCAGGGTTTTGGCGAGATTTTCAAGCGGCAGTTCAATCTCGACAAACTCTTTTAACCATGAAAGCACAAGATTCATAACGACCTCTAAAATTGTTCTAAGAAGCGGATGTCATTCGCGTAGAAATTACGGATTTCTTCCACGCGGTTGCGCAGCATTGCCACGCGTTCCACGCCCATGCCAGCAGCGAACCCCGAGTAGATTTCGGGATCGTACCCGCCGTTCTGCAGTACGCGCGGGTGCACCATCCCGCAGCCCATGATCTCCAGCCATCCTGTATTGCTGCAGACGCGGCAACCCTTGCCGCTGCAGAGAAAGCATTCGATATCCACTTCACCGCTGGGCTCCGTGAACGGAAAGTAGGAGGGCCTGAGACGCGTACGAACTTCAGCGCCGTACATGGATCGGGCAAATTCCTCTACCGTTCCCTTCAGATGTGCCAGGCTGATGTTTTTCCCCACCGCCAGCACTTCGACCTGGAGAATCTGGCTTTCATGGCGCGCGTCCATCTGCTCGTAGCGGTAGCACATGCCAGGCA
>CAZCHK010000017.1:26680-44430 GCA_964498605.1 uncultured Anaerolineaceae bacterium
ATCTGGCTTTCATGGCGCGCGTCCATCTGCTCGTAGCGGTAGCACATGCCAGGCAGAATGGCACGGATCGGTTCCGGGGCGTACTGGCGCATCACGTGGATCTGCCCTGGAGAGGTGTGCGTGCGCAGGATCACACCGTCCTGATACGTGTGGAAAGTGTCCCACATGTCACGGGCGGGGTGATAGGCCGGAATGTTAAGCAGTTCGAAATTATATTCGTCCGTCTCGACCTCGCGCGTGCGATAGACCTGGAAACCCATCTCAGCGAAGATTTCAATGATGCGGCGGAGAGTCTGCTGCAAAGGATGCAGCCTGCCGATAAAGGGTTTATTGCCAGGCAGCGTCACGTCCAGCTTTTCCTGCGCGAGGTTGGTTCGCAGCTGAGCTGCGCTGATGGTTTTCTGGCGCTCATCGAAGGCTGCTTCCAGAGCGATCTTGACCTGGTTGGCCTTTTGTCCCACCAGGGGGCGGGTTTCTTTGTCCAAGGCGCCCAGCTTCGTGAAAACCTGCATCACACTCGCGCTCCGACCCAGGTGAACGGATTTCCAGGCTGCCAGCTCATCTGGATGGTTGACCTTCTCCAGCTCTGCTAAAGCCAGTTCCCGGTTCTGTTCCAGATCGATGAGTAGGGGGTGTTGACTCATACTTCCTCCAATTTAAAATGAAACCGTCCCTGCCAATGGGACGGGGTTTCTCCGCGGTACCACCCAAATTCGCTTTTCAGCGCTCTCACGCCCACGGCATGATCACCCATGGGCTCGCGCTCATAACGCTGCGCCTGCGGCCCGAACTACTGCTTGTTCACCCGGGCGGCTCGGGAGGGAACTTCGCTGCGATGGAACCGCGAAACGCTTTCAACCAGGGCGTTTCTTCTCTGTCAGCCCGTTTGGCAGTTACTTTCCTCTTTCTCAGCCGATCGCCTTCTATTATCGCCCAACCTGACCAAATGTCAAGTAAGGCGCGCTGTTCAATTTACGCTGATCAGTGTGCCGGCCGGCTCTCCAAAAAGAGCCCGGCGCAGAGCTTTCTCGTCCCATAAATTGAGCACCATGATGGGCAGTTTATTTTCCATGCACAACGAGATCGCTGTATTGTCCATCACTTCCAGTTTTTTATTCAACATTTCCAGGTATGTCAGCTTGTCGAATTTTTTCGCCTGCTTGTTGTGCACCGGGTCGCAATCATATACCCCGTCCACCTTGGTGGCCTTGATGAGCACATCCGCGTTCATTTCCATGGCGCGCAGCGCCGCGGCTGTGTCCGTGGAAAAGTAGGGATTGCCTGTCCCTCCTCCGAAGATAACAACGCGCCCCTTCTCCATGTGGCGGATGGCACGACGCCGGATATAAGGTTCTGCCACAGCGCGCATTTCGATCGCGGACTGCACCCGCGTCACCACGCCAAGTCCTTCCATGGCGTCCATCAGGGAGAGCGCGTTCATCACTGTCGCCAGCATGCCCATGTAATCAGCAGTCGCCCGGTCCATACCCTTTTCAAGCCCGACCCGTCCGCGCCACAGATTGCCCGCGCCGATCACGATGGCGACATCCACACCAAGTTCACGTACATCGCGAACGCGGCGGGCGATATCCACAGAGCGATCGATGTTGATCCCCTCGCCATTATCGCTGCCCAGGGCTTCCCCGCTCAGCTTCAAAAGGATGCGATGATATTTGAGGCTTTCCATTCAGGCTCCTTGTCTTAAGTGATGATAGACGCTCTCATTATACAGAAAAAGAGCCAATCAAACGATTGGCTCTTTTGGTTTTAAGCTTCTTCCTCCGCGCTGGCTTCACCCAGCCCCCAACGGGTAAAGCGGCGGATGACAATGTTCTCTCCAAGCGCCACCACGGTCTGGTTGATGAGGTCCTGCACAGTCATGGACTCGTCGCGGATGTAAGGCTGCATCAGCAGCACGGTTTCGGCTTTGTATTTCTTGATATTTCCTTCCACGATGCGCGGGATAATGTTCTCAGGTTTGCCTTCTTCCCTGGCTTTGGCTTCGTATATCTTCGTCTCGTGCTCGATGGCGTCTGCCGGGATGTCGTTCTCGCTGATGTAAAGCGGGCTGGACGCGGCGATCTGCAGCGCCAGTTCATGCGCCAGTTTGCGGAAGGCTTCCGCGCGGCCGACAAAATCTGTTTCGCAGTTCACTTCCACCATCACACCCACGCGTCCGTTCCCGTGGGAGTAAAGTTCGACCACGCCTTCGGATGCCTGGCGCGTGGCGCGTTTGGCTGCCATTGCCAGACCTTTTTCACGCAGGATGTCCACTGCCTTGCTCATGTCGCCGGCTGCGCTTTCCAGCGCTTTGCGGCACTCGAGGATGCCAGCGCCGGTGGATTCCCGCAGTTGTTTTACTTGTTCGGTTGTGATTGCCATTGATTGATCCTGTTCAGTTCTCAGCGCGGGTGAGCCTTATTCGGCTTCTTCCTCACTGGTGGTGGGTTTGCTTCGTTTGGTTTTCTTCTTGGGTTCTTCGGCTGGAATCTCAACCTTCTCGGGTTCTTCAGCCTGTACCTTTACCTTCCGGGGTTTTTCAGCCGGAGCCTCAACCTTCTCAGGTTCCTCAACAAATGTCTCAACTTTGGTCGGTTCTTCTGTAGCCACATCTTCTTGAACCTGTAATTCTTCCGCTTTGGCTTTGCTCATCTTTGCCAGCGTGGCTTCGCCAAGGATGATTTCATCATCAATGTCTTCTTCAAGTCCGCCGATCGAAATGGTTTCGTCTTCAGCGTGTGCGCCGGTCTCGGGCACAAACTCGTCCTTGCGCATGGCGATGCCTTCCAACGCGGCGTCTGCCATTTTGGAAACGAGCAGTTTTATGGCGCGGATGGCATCATCATTGGAGGGAATGGGGTAATCGACATGACTGGGATCGCAGTTGGTGTCCACCAGCGCGATGACAGGAATGCCCTTGATGTTGGCTTCGTGCACGGCGGTGGCTTCGCGCATCACATCAACAACGAAGACAAGATTTGGGGTGGTTGTCATCTTGCGCACGCCGCCCAGCACAATCGTCAGGCGGTCTATCTCGCGCTGGTTCATCAGGCCTTCTTTTTTGGTGAGCTGCTTGATCTCACCCGTGTCGCGCATTTTTTCCAGTCGTTCCAGTTCCATGATGCGCTTGTACATGGTTTGCCAGTTGGTGATCATGCCGCCCAGCCAGCGTTCCACCACATAGGGCATACCAGCCCGTTCGGCTTCTTCTTTGATGGTTTCCTGCGCCTGGCGCTTGGTACCGATGAACATCACAGTGCCGCCAGCGGCAACGGTATCGCGGATCAGGTTGTAAGCGGTGGTGATGCATTTGACCGTCTGCTGCAGGTCGATGATGTGGATGCCGTTGCGTTCGGTGAAGATAAAGGGTTTCATTGCTGGATGCCACTTGTTGGTGCGGTGACCGAAGTGAACCCCGCTCTCCAGCAATGCTTTCATGGAAATAACAGTACTCATGTTGCTCCTTTGCGTTTTTCTTCCGCTGCTTTCCTCCCCGGCTGGAACTGCTGGTATCAGCAGCACGCCCAGTCAGGTCAAACAGCGTGGATATTTGCCCTGTTCTGCAGAGCGGGCTGGAGTATACCACAGTTCTGGCGCGCTTGTCTAGAAAATCGCAGCGGTTCAGTGCAAGTATCTCTACAGGGTAGTCATCGGTTGCAATGATCTGTTGCCAAGGCGAACCGTGAGAGTCAACCACGAATTGCACCAGATGACGACACTCTTGCTCCGCAAAATTTGACAATGAAGCTCGGGGCTGTAAGAAAACCACACCCCAACCAGGCAGATCGAGCTTTGTTTTTTTGCGTGATATTGGTACACTGGATCAGAAAGAGGTGACTTGTGTCCATAAAAAAAATACTCATCCTCAAAGGCAGCCCGCGCAGGAATGGCAACAGCTCTGCGCTGGCGGAGCAGACGGCGGCCGGCGCACGGGCCAGTGGCGCGCTGGTAAAGATTGTTGAACTGGCGGACATGACCATCCAGCCATGCACGGCTTGCGACTACTGCCAGGATGTCGAGGCGTATCACTGCAGCATCGACGATGACATGGGTGTGTTGTATGAAGAAGTGCTGCAAGCTGATGCGCTGATCATCGCCTCCCCGGTTTACTGGTTCAGCATCAATGCGCAAACCAAGCTGTTCATGGACAGGCTGTACGCCCTGCAATCCAGTCAGGGACCCAGACTGACGGGAAAAGAGATCGGCATCATCCTGACCTACGGTGATTCGGATGCCTTCCGGTCGGGTGCGATCAATGCTTTGCGGGCTTTTGAGGATTCATTCCGTTTTTTACGTTGTCCCATCGCGAAGGTCGTCCATGGGACAGCCGGGGATGTCGGTGACGCGCAGAAAAACGAACCGCTGATGCAGCAGGCGTACCAATTGGGAGAGTTGCTGGCAGGTTCATCTCGGCTGGACAAACCCGGGAAAGCAGACCCTCCCGTGGGAAAGTCGCGACGAGGCGGAGCTTGATTATTGATCAGCGTGAATGCCGGCTTGATTCAGCTCCTCTTCCAGCTGCAGCGTGGAACGATACAGGATGGTCTTGAAGCCCAGCGTCCGCGCGGCTGCGGTGTTGGCGGGTGAGTCATCGATGAACAGGCAGTCCTGGGCAGCTTGCCCGACGCGTTCAAGCAGAATTTGGAAAATACGCTCGCCAGGCTTGACATGCCCCAATTCTCCCGAGATGATGATGCCGTCCATCTGCTCAAGGAACGGGTACATCGGGCGTACCTGGTAGAATTTTTCTGCCGACCAGTTGCTCAGCGCCCACGCACTGTATCCGCGATACCGCAGCCTCAGCATCAGATCGACGGTAGGCTGGATGGCGCCGCGCAGCATGTCCATCCAGCGCGTGTCGTACGCGCGGATCAGTTCCGCGCGATGCGGGAACCTGCGGATATGCTCTTTCACGGCGGCGGCAAACGGGTATCCGGCATCCTGTCTGGCATTCCATTCAAAAAAACCGATCTCGTCAAGAAATGCGTCTGCGGCAGACAGGCTGCCGCCCAGCAGATCAGCGTAAAGGTAACGCGGGTCCCAATCCAGCAGAACACCGCCGATGTCAAACACTAGGATGGGAATTCTTTTATCCAACATTCAAGGCCTTATTGTACCTGATGAACTGCGATGGCCGGGGAATATTCTTCATGGAATCCTCACGATCCCTGACACAAAAAGCGGTATTATTGGTAGAATTGTTCGCCTGTGCCTGCTGTGGAGGATCCCAACTGGCGCAGAATGGATCTGGAGATGAAAATGAAGCTGACAAAAAAATTCTGGAATATAGCCATCCCTGTCGTCGTGGGCCTGGCAGCCCTCGTGCTGGGGTATTTCTCCCGCGATATCCTGCCGGCGTCGCTCTTCGAAAGCAAGAATGTCGCCAGGATCAACGGGGAGGCCATCACGGCGAAGGAATTTGAGACATTCGCCAAGTTTTACCGCATCCAGTCTGCCAGTACATATGAGCAGCTGTCCTATTACACCAGCCTCTACCAGCAGTACGGCATGCAGGTGAACCCCGAATGGGCGGCGCAGATAGCGAACATTGAGGAGGAGTTCTCCAACCCGGAGAAGCTGGGACAGGCGGTTCTGGATTTGCTCACGGAAAATGTGATCATTGAAACCGAAGGCAAGAAACTGGGGTTGAGCGTCAGCGAGGACGAGATCAGCAAGCTGCTCTTTGACTCGTTCGGTTACTACCCTCAGGGCACACCCACTTTGATGCCGACACCTACGCAATACACCTATCCGACCTTGTCCGCGCAACAGCTGGAGCTTTGGGTGACTCCCACCTACGCCCCAACGGCAACATTGACGCCCACCGCCACAGTGGAGCCTGATCTTTCCGTGACGGAGGAGGCTGCTGAACAAGCGGCCGAGAATACCGACACAAACACAGAAGAAGCAGCCCAGGCGGTGGAAGGATCCGCCCCGAGCGATGAAACCGCCCAGAACCCCACCCCGGCCCCGACAGAGGTTTTCCCGACCGCCACGCTGGTCTCCGAAGAGTCTTACCTGGCATCCCTGCAGGGATACCTGGATACGCTCGCACCTTACGGCCTGGCAGAGGCCAACCTGCGCCAGCTGATCTATTACAACATGTTCTACAACAAGGTGTACGACGAGATCACCAAAGACGTTGCCGAGATAGCTGAACAGGTCTGGGCGCGCCATATCCTGGTTTCATCCGAGGAAGAAGCCATGCAGGTCGTGGCTGACCTGGAAGCCGGTGAGAACTGGTGGGTGGAAGCTTACTACTACACCCAGGACATCAACGGGCAGAGCACCGGCGGAGACCTGGGCTGGTTCCCGCGCGGGATCTACTCCGAAGAGATCGACACAGCCGCCTTCGAAATGGAGATCGGCGAAACACGCGTCGTCCAGGATGTGGATGGATGGCACGTGCTGCAGGTTACCGGGCATGAGCAGGAGCGTCCCCTGGACAGCACCACGCGTGAAAAATTAAAATCCGTGATGTTCAACACCTGGCTGGATGATGTAAAAGCCAGGGCCAAGATCACCATCTATGACACCTGGAAAAGTCATGTTCCCACCGAACCGGCGCTGCCGGGTGGAAATTAATTAGGAACAACAACAACTCCCCGGGTCGAAGTACCGGGGAGTTTTTTAATTTCTTCAGCCAGTTGAAGGCATCCAGCATGTTAGAGTTCCTTTCAGGCTTCAAAAATCGGGCAACCGCTGATGCTCAATAAGAGCAAGGCTCATTGACTGACCAAACCCAGGTTTCTCAGGGGTCGAGCTTTCGAACAGGTTCCATTTGAAGCTGAAGGTGAAAGTTGGACGGCCATAAATGCGGCCGTACATTTTTTTATCAATCTGACCATTCATCTCCTGAGAGGGATTTTGGAAAAACGGGTGTGCGTTGATCTTTTTGTGCGCTTGGGGATGGCTGGCGAGTATAATTACTGCAGCTCAAACAATGGAGGATTGGATATGTCTGAACCACGAATCGTACGCGCCCCGCGTGGAACCGTGCTCACCTGCAAGTCCTGGTTGACCGAAGCCCCGTACCGCATGATCCAGAACAATCTGGACCCGGAAGTGGCTGAACGCCCTCAGGAGCTGGTCGTTTATGGCGGCAAAGGTCAGGCTGCCCGTTCGTGGGAGGCTTTCGATGCCATCCTGGAATCCCTGAAGGAACTGGAAAACGATGAGACGCTGCTGGTGCAGTCCGGCAAACCGGTAGCCGTTTTTAAAACACACGCCGATGCGCCGCGCGTATTGATCGCAAATTCCAACCTTGTCCCGCACTGGGCGACGCAGGAGCATTTTGATGCGCTGGCTGCCCGGGGGCTGATCATGTACGGGCAGATGACAGCCGGTTCGTGGATCTACATCGGCACGCAGGGAATCCTGCAGGGTACGTATGAAACCCTGGGCTCGCTTGCGCAGCTGCGCGGTTGGGGATCGTTGAAGGGCAGGTTCGTCCTGACGGCCGGATTGGGGGGCATGGGCGGCGCGCAGCCCATGGCGATCACCATGAATGAGGGGGTGGGGCTCATTGTCGAGGTCGATCCCTCTCGTGCCAGACGCCGCCAGGAGATCGGCTACGTGGACGTGGTCGTTGATATACTGGAAGAGGCCATGACGCTGATCGAAGAATGCAAATCCTCCGGCACGCCCAGGTCCATTGGCCTGGTTGGCAACGCGGCGGACATCTACCCCGAGCTTGTGGCGAGAGGGATCACCCCTGATGTGGTCACCGACCAGACCCCCGCCCATGACGTATCCATGTACATTCCGCGCGGACTGAACCTTGAGCAGGCAGAAGAGCTGAGAAAAAGCGATCCACAGGCTTATGCCCGGCGTTCGCTGGACTCCATGTCTGACCATGTGCGCGCCATGCTGGAGATGCAGAAGCGCGGCGCGGAGGTTTTCGATTACGGCAACAACCTGCGCCAGCGCGCTTTTGATAACGGCGTCGGAAACGCGTTCAACTTCCCCGGCTTCGTGCCAGCTTATATCCGACCGCTCTTCTGCGAAGGGAAGGGTCCCTTCCGCTGGGTGGCCCTGTCCGGAGACCCGGAGGATATCTACCGCACGGACGAGGCGGTGATGGAACTGTTCCCTGAGGATGAGCATTTGATTCGCTGGTTGAAATTAGCGCGCCAAAAGGTGCCATTCCAGGGGCTGCCATCCCGCATCTGCTGGCTGGGTTATGGCGCGCGCCTGAAGGCGGGACTCAAGTTCAACGAACTGGTTGCGAAAGGCATTATCAAGGCGCCGATCGTCATTGGGCGTGATCACCTCGATGCCGGGTCGGTCGCCAGCCCCAACCGCGAAACGGAGGGCATGCAGGATGGCACGGATGCCGTTAGCGACTGGCCGATCCTCAACGCGCTGATCAATGCCGTGGGAGGCGCCACCTGGATATCCTTCCATCACGGTGGAGGGGTGGGCATCGGCTACAGCCAGCATGCCGGCATGGTCATCGTTGCGGATGGCACTCCCGAAGCCGCGGCACGCCTGGAGCGTGTCCTGACCACCGATCCGGGCATGGGCATCGTGCGCCATGCCGACGCCGGATACGAGCTTGCCATCCGAAAAGCGAAGCAAAACGGGATCAGGATCCCGATGCTGAAAGGGTAGTTTGCAGACAAAGCGCTGGTTTTTGTTCTTTCTGATCATCGCCGCTTCTCTTGGTCTGGGTTTGCTTTATGGCTGGGTTATCAACCCTCCCGGGCCTCAGGATAGCGAGCCGGCGACCCTGCGAAGTGATTTCAAAGCGGATTACGTGCTGATGGTGGCGGAGATCTTCCGCCAGGAGCAGGATATCAGCAACGCTTCCGAGCGCCTTGTGGTTCTTGGAGAACCGCTGCAGGTGGCGCAGGAGGCCATTCTGACCAGCCAGAACCTGGGCTTTGCCTATGGCGATGTTGAAGCGATCGCCAGGCTGATCCAAGCCTTGCAGGCAGCCAGTGCGCTTCCTGCCGGGGGATTGCCATGAAGCCGCGGCGTTTCCCGTGGTACATTGTCACAGCCATTTTGCTGGGCTTGATCATCGGGTTATCGATATCCATGTGGTTTGCCCCCATCACCTGGACAGACACCAGTCCGTCATCCCTGCGCGCCTCCATGAAGGATGAATACCGGTTGAATGTTGCGCGCGCGTACCAGGCGAATGCCAACCTGGACCGGGCCATGGCGAGGCTGTCCCTACTCGGGGAGATCGATCCGATCGCCATGCTGATGGCGCAGTCCCAACATCTGCAGGTGACCGACCCGTTGGGACGCGACAGCGAGATACTCTCCATTCTGGCTTCCGCCCTCGTACAGCGGGCTCAATCAACGCCGACTGCCACAATTACCGCCGCGGCTCTTGCTGACGACCCTGCTTCCGGGATGGCCACACCCCGGCCTACGCTCACCCCGCTGATGACATTTACACCCCGTCCCAGCCCCACGCCGAGCCCCACCGTGGGAGCGCCTTTCGGTCTGTACGATCGCGAGATCGTGTGCGACAGCCTGAAGATGCCGAAAATGCTGATGGTGGAAGTGTATGACCAGGCGGGTGACCCGGTGTCTGGTGTGCGCATCACGGTTACCTGGGAGGACGGCCAGGATCAATTTGTCACCGGATTGTTCCCCGAAACCAACCGTGGCTACGCGGATTTCAGCATGACCGAGGATGTCGTTTACAGTGTTCAGGCGGGTGAAGGTGGTGAATGGGCGACCAACCTGCAGGCTCCCGAATGCACCGCGGGTGATGGCAGCACCTACTGGGGCAGCTGGCTGATCATATTTCAACAGCCTTAGGGCTTGATCCTGGTCTTTAAGCGGGGATGCATCACGAAGTATTGTTTGCCTCGCGGTTGCGATTGAGGTTGGGGCATGAATTGACCGTCTCTCAATGCGCGAACGGCATCCAGCATCAGACGGGGCATCATTTTTTCCATGCGTTTTCTCAGGTCGGGCAGCGCCTCCTGGTTCCCGGGAGGGACATGTCGCTGGAACAGGACTGGACCGGTATCCACGCCTGCGTCCATCAGGTGCAGGGTTAGGCCCACGTGATTGGTAAGACCTTCGAGCAGCGCCCATTCCACAACATCCATGCCGCGGTACGCTGGCAGGATGCCGGAGTGGCAATTGAGCACGCCGATTGCCGGCAGTTCCAGGATGCCTCTGCGGATCAAGCCGCCGCCCGTGAAAAGGATCAGGTCAGGCAGCTGTTCACGCAGCAGTCTTTGAGCGCGCGGGTGGTTATGATCTGGCACAACAAGGTATGTGATCTTCTTGTCTCGGCATAATTCTTTCAGGCCGGGAGGCTCGCTGGCGTTTCCAGGATGATTGCCAGGCAGCACGAGCTTTTCGCGGATTTTTCGCAGCAGGCGGACCCCATCGCGGCGGAATTCCGAGCGAAAACGTTTGATTGAAAAGGGTGAACGAACAATGACCGCGCAGACGGAGATGGAAGGCTCAACAAGCAGGTCGCGCAGCACCAGGCGGCTGTAGAGGCTGGATGCCAGCGGCGCGAGCAGAGCCACCTTCATGGCAGCAGCTCCCGGACTGCACATTCCTGTGAATGCAGTGCGGCAAGGTAAAGAGGCAGATTTTTTCGGGACGATCCGCGGCGATAGCGGGGAAAAGCCCAGTCGTTGAGCTTGAGCGCGGCGTTCAGGAAGCGTAGGTCTTTCACGCGCAGCGCGTACTCGCTCAGCAGCAGGGCCGCTCGATGCCGCATGCTCCAGGAGTCCTCGCGCTGCCAGAAGCGTTGTTGGAAACATCCCCTGCGGCGGACTTCGATATGGCGCAGAAGGTGCTCCAGCATATCGGTCAGGATGGAGGGATCGCTTACGCACATGTTCAGTACAGGAGCAAATGTTTTGTCTGTGCGAAGGAAGCCATAATCAGATGCCGAGATGGGATTGGCAACCGCAGTGGCAGGCGCGGGGGGACTGGCGGGAAGGAGATGAGCAGACTTTTCCAGAAAAGCCTGCAGCTGGGCTGGATCGACGGTGTCGTCCAGCCAGCGTTCCAGGGTAGACAGAATCGATGCCAGGAGCCTTCGCATCAGGTTTTGGATTCCTTCGGGGAGATCTTCACTTTCAAGCTGCATCCGTCAAAACCAGATAGACCTTCCCCGGAAATGTACAGCTCGCCGGCTTTCATGCTGCCGGAAGGGACGGATATGACCCCGTATTTGAAAAGCTTCATCGGACGCCATTTATCCTTGGTGAACTGATGAATGGTTTCCCATTGAAACGCATCCCGGCTGACCATCATGGAGGCATGGATGCTGTGAATGCCCGTGCCTGGTTCCACGGTGGTGAATGCCACGTGCAGGCCATCCGCGGTGGTCGTGCCGTACCAGCCCGAGCATTCGATCTGCTGACCGACCTCCAGTTTTCCGCTGCGGCGTTCGAGCCGGCAGGCATGGTTCTGTTCCAGGTTGCTGTCTGTAAGCCAGTTGATGTGATCCCTTGTGAAAAAGAGATTCACCGCGCGCCAAAGCTGGGAGCCGTCACCGAAGCGGGTGATCGTTTTGAAATGGTTGGGCGTGTGGATTAAAAAGCATTCACCGGCCGCGTCGCCCACCGTGGCCCAGAGGCTGTGCGGATGGAACGGATCGCGGAAGATGCCGTGCACATGTCGGATCGTGCCTGGCGGAAATGTGTGAGCGGGTTCCCACAGCTGCATGTGCGGATCAACACGCCAGATGTTTACCGGGTTGCGCTTGGGGTTCATAAAATACTCGCCAAAATAAAGACAGCCGTCGCTGCCTTCAGCGATGCCGTGATGCAGGGTGCAGTCGCCCTGGATGGAAAAAAGGGGAATAAGTTTCTTGTCGCGGAAGGTGTACACTTTTCCGGCGCGGATGGCAAGCAGATTGCCGCTGGAATTGACCATCAGGTTGCACTTGTCCGCGCGGAAAGCCCGAGAGGAGGGGCGGCACCATCCGAACAGGTCACGAGGAAAATGGAAGGGAAAGCGGGTTAATTTATGCCAGTGCAAATTATGACGCTGAAGGATATTGCGCCTGGAGGATGCCCAAAGCGTGCCATCCTCGGTCACATGATGGATCTGGTTGATCTTGGCATACATAAATTCGATTGATAGCTGATATTTGTTCATAGGTGTTCAACCCATTCAAATCCGCTTCAGGCTCGATCTACTCATTTTACACCGATAATAAATCAATGGACTCACTCTGAGCACATTCACGCCAAATGAGATAAAATCGAAGGAATTCCTTTTTGAGGTAACCTGATGACTGGTAACGCATTTGATGAATTGACCTGGCGTGGATTGATCTATGACCGCATCGAAGGGGTTGAAGAGATGCTGGCACGTGACAAGGTGACCGTCTACAACGGTTTTGATGCCACCGGGGACAGCCTGCATATCGGACACATGGTGCCTTTGCTGACTCTGGCCCGGTTGCAGCGTTACGGTCATTACCCCATCCTCGTGGCCGGAGGAGGGACGACGCTCATCGGAGATCCGGGGGGAAAAACCGAGGAGAGAGTCCTGCTATCCCGGGAAGAGATCGAGAACAATCTTGTCAGCATCAAAAAACAGCTGGCTCATTTCCTGGATTTTGATACGAAACACAATCCTGCGCGCATGGTCAACAACGCGGACTGGCTGTGTGAACTGAACCTCGTAGATTTCCTGAGGGACATCGGCAAGCATTTCACGATCAATTACATGGTCGCGAAGGACTCGGTCAAGACGCGTTTTGACAGGGAATCCGGTATCTCTTACACTGAATTCAGCTACATGCTGCTGCAGTCATACGACTTCCTGCACCTGCACGACACGTACGGGTGCGTGCTGCAGACCGGAGGCAGCGATCAGTGGGGGAATATCACCGCGGGGGTGGAATTGATCCGCAAGATGCGTGGACATGAGGTGTTCGGTATGGTCTACCCGCTGATCACAAAAGCGGATGGGACAAAATTTGGCAAAACGGAAAGCGGGTCCGTATGGCTGGCAGCTGAGCGCACTTCCCCGTTCCGTTTTTACCAGTACTGGTTGAACTGCGGCGACGCTGATGTGATCAATTTCCTGAAGTATTTCACTTTTCTAAACAAGGATTCCATTGATGAGCTCGCGGAGAAGGTGCGAAGCTGTCCTGAAGCACGCGAGGCGCAAAAGGCGCTCGCGCGGGAGATCACGCTCATGTTGCACGGTGAAACAGCCTTGGAACGCGCGCTGGCAGCGACCCAGGCCCTCTTCGGAGGCGACATCAGTGGCTTATCCGCTGATGAGATCGAGGATGTTTTCTCCGATGTGCCGTCGGAGCAGATCCCGGCACACCGCTTTGACGGGGAGGGGATCAACATCATCGACCTGCTGTTGGAGGGTGGGATGCTGAAATCAAAGGGCGAGGCGCGCCGCAGCGTTGATGAGGGCGGGGTGTACGTGAACAATCAGCGCGTCGGCGCAAGCAACCACCAGGTACGCAACGAGGTCCTGATCGGGGGACAGTTCCTGGTACTGAGAAAAGGGAAGAAGAATTACCACTTGATCAAGGTGAAGAAGTAAACGACACGGCTCCGCAAGGAGCCGTGTCGTTATGGTTTCGGGTGAGAGTCAAAGAAGTGCCAGATCAGCTCAGCCGTGGTGAGCCCGGGAGTTGAATCAGGTCCATCGATGATGGCAGGCCAGGCGTGACCGCCGTGGATCAGCGTGTAGAGAGCGACCTGCGTACCTTGATCGCAATTTAAATAGGATTCGATGCTTACTTTGCTGTTTGCGGAAATGACAGGCGGTGTTTCACAATGCTGACGGTCGGCCCAAAAAAGAACCGTTTCGTGGACGGAAGGGAGAAGGATACCCGCCGGGTCTTGCTGGTTCTGGCTGCCCTCGTAGGGCAGGTTGGCGTCATTCAGACCGTGGATGTGCAGGATGGAAACGGATTCGGATGGCCTGCAGGGCGTGACCGGCAGCGTGCCAGCCACAGGCGCGATGGCAGCAAAACTTTCAGACAGATCGCAAGCCAGGCGGTAGACCATCAACGCCCCATTGGAGTGACCGCTGGCGTACACCCGGTCTGGGTCGATTTTAAACCTTGATTTGATGTCATCCAGCACGGCCTGGCTGTAGGCCACATCATCTGTGCCATCCCGGGCAGGAGTTCCGCAGCACCCCCCCGCGTTCCAGGCTAAAAAGTGATTCATGAGCTGTCCGCTGCCTGCCGGATAGGCTACCAGGAAGGAATATTGATCGGCGATCGGGTTGAACTGTGAGGCGTTGATGATGTGGTCAGGGTTGCCCCCTCCACCGTGGAACACGAGCACCAGCGGGTAGATCGTTCCAGGATCATAGCCCTTGGGCAGGTACAGGTAGTACCAGCGTTTTTGGCCCTCCGAGTCGATTTGAAAGCGATAGGTTGAGCTCGCTTCAAGACTGGTATTTCGGCACCCCGCACCCAGCAACAATGCGATGATCAGCGCTGCGGTTATCTGGGATCGATTCAATCAACGCCTTCCCATCCGGCTAACCTGGCCGATAACCACCAGAACGCCTGAGCTTTCCGCAGGCAGTTGTAACCCTCGCTGTGGGCACAGCCTTGATCATAACCGGGCAGACCGCGACATTGATCGGGATGCCCGCGGCACCAATCGACGCACCATGGGCAGGAATCATCCGTCAGGGGATAATGATTGCCGTCAGGAGCCCAGGATTCAATATCGGCGAAGTCGAACAGGATGGCGTTGTGCTGCATTACCCAGTCCCGGATCAACTGATTGTTTCTTTCGAGTGTTGAGGAACCTCCATCGGTATGGCCTGTCATGTACACAAAATTAATGTCGGGGTATTCAGCTTGCAGCTGGCTCATCATGTCGAGGTAAGCCTGAACCTCCGTCCCTTCCTCTGACAGCTGGCCGCACCAGGACCACATGAAGGCATTCACGCTTGAACTGATCTCAGGCCGATCCAGGTACTCCCGGGCGCGGGAGAGGAACTGCTCGCTTTCCCAGTACCAGTCTCCGTCATCAGCCAGTCGGAGAGCAGGCGGGTTGACCTGGGCTGGCACGGTTTGCCACTCTGTGACGAAGCTGAAACGCTGCGCGTCAATCAGGTCGCGCAGATACTCACCTCCCGTGACGAGCTGGCTGCCGTGCGAGGTGTGCCCGTACAGCCACACCACGCTTTCCCTGGCGGCAAGAAGCCACTCAGCAGGAATTTGGGTGATGTCTGCCGTGCGGTGATCAATGATGATCGCCGTGGTTGGCAAGGTCGTTTGCGGGATTGTGGTTTCTTCGGTCGAATCGACAGTCGTGGAGTGATCGGTCCCGGTATCAACCGCGGCCAGCAGTGGTTTTCCGGGCAGGTTGCACCCAGCCAGAAACAGTGACAGTATCGTCAAAAGGGTCCAGGGACTTCTCATGTCATCACCTCACTTTTAGTATAGCGTCACAGGCGATGAACAGCAAATAAAAAGGCAGGTTTTCACCTGCCTGATCGACCGATTCAATTTTCCTCATCCCGCTCGCGCAGATGTGGAAACAGGATCACTTCGCGGATGTGATTCTTGCCGGAAAGGAGCATTGTCAACCTGTCCACGCCCATGCCAAATCCTCCATTCGGCGGCATGCCGTAAGCCATCGCCCGAAGATAATCCTCATCGATGGGATTGCTTTCCTCATCGTCTGTGGAATAATTCCTGCCCAGTTCCAGGAACCGCTTTTCCTGTTCCATGGGATCATTCAACTCGGTGAAAGCGTTGCACAGCTCCATTCCAAAAACAAAACCTTCAAAACGCTCCACCGTGGAGGGGTCGCCCGGGATGTTCTTGGCAAGGGGTGAGATCTCGCGGGGATAATTGTACACGAAGGTTGGCTGTATCAGGGTGGGCTCGAGGAATTCACTGGAAAGCGCCTCGATCAGCTTGCCGCGGGGAGCGCCGGGTTTGAAATTGATACCTTTGGATCTCATCCATTTTTCCAGGTCCTCTGCCTGGGGGTACTGCCGGATATCGATCCCGGCGGTATCGATCAAGCCCTGGCGCATCTCGACGCGTTTCCACGGTGGCGAAAAATCCAGCGTCTGGCCTTCGAAGGGGACCTTAAACGAGCCGTGCACCTTTTCGGTAACGAAGGCGACCATTTCCTCGGTCTGCTGCATGATCGTGAGGTAATCGGCGTAGGCTTGATAGTATTCAAGCTGGGTGAATTCCGGATTGTGCTTGTAGGATACCCCCTCGTTGCGAAAATCTCGCCCAATCTCATATACGCGGTCCAATCCGCCAACAAGCAGACGTTTCAGGTACAGCTCGAACGAAATCCTTAAGTACAGATCCTGGTGCAGCTGGTTGTGATACGTCACGAACGGTCTGGCGGCTGCGCCGCCGTACAGAGGTTGAAGGATGGGTGTCTCGACTTCGAGAAAACCCCGCGCGTCCAGGAAGTCGCGCAGGGCGCTGATCACCCGCGCCCGCAGCCTGAACACATCACGCACTTCGGGGTTCACGGCAAGATCCGCGTAGCGCTGGCGGAAGCGCGTTTCGGAATCGGCCAGGGTGGCATGGCGGACGATCTCTCCATCCACGACCTCGTCTTTGGCTGCAGGAAGAGGAGATATGGCTTTTGCCAGCATGGAAAACGAGGACACCTGGAGCGTGATCTCACCCGTGCGGGTTCGCATCATGGTACCCTGCGCCTGGATGAAATCTCCCAGATCGTAATCTTCAGCGAGCTGCTTCATGGATTCCTCGCCAATTTCATTCACCCGGAAGAATAGCTGCAGCCTGCCACTGCTGTCCTCAATATGCGCAAAGCACAGCTTTCCCATCGGGCGAAGGGAGCGGAGTCGTCCGGCAGCTATCACCTGGATGGGAGGATCGCCTTCCTGCGCAGCTTCAAAAGCGGCGATTGCCTGACCTGTCGTATGGGTGATATCCACCCGGGTGGGGTATGGTTCAGTGCCGTGTTGCCGAAGGCGAAGGGCTTTTTCAAGTCGAATCCGTTCCAGTTCATTCAGTTCCATGATAAACATCCATTTCTTTGGTTTGCCAGCTTTTTTATGTGATTTCTAGTATATCAGCGATTAAAAAGACCCGTTCAGTGAGCTCTGAACGGGTCTTTCGTCATTCGTGTCTATTTAATCTTTTGCAGTTTGATGATGAAAGATCCACCCGGAGCTTCGACCGAAACCTTGTCACCCGGCTTGTGTCCCAGGAGGGCTTTCCCCATCGGGGATTCGTTTGAAATGCGTCCCTGGGTCGGGTCTGCTTCCGCCGCGCCCACGATCGTGTACGTTTCAGGTTTGCTGCCTTCCTCGACGATCGTCACCGTGGAACCAACCTGGACGATCTCCGTTGACTCATGATTTTCTTCAATGATGCGAGCGGTGGCCAACAGGATCTCTAGCTCTTTGATGCGTCCTTCCGTGAAAGCCTGCTCATTTTTGGCTGCTTCGTACTCGGCATTTTCGATCAATTCACCGCCTTCCATGGCTTCGTGCAGGCGCGTGGCAATCTCCTCACGTTTTACTGTCCGGAGGTGTTCCAGCTCATCCTGAAGTTTTTGAAAACCTTCTTTGGTTAGAAATGTGGCAGTCATTATGGCATCCTTTATGCTACATGATCGAACCCCTGCCTTGATTTAACCTTTGCGCTGCTGTATGAAATAAAAACCACTCCTGATGGGGCGGTTATTTTTCAGCGGCACACTGCCGGGGTTTTAATTGAAACCAGTGTATCATAATTCTGGCGCGAAAGCAAGCAAAGTAACAGGCGTCCACCGGGACGCCTGTGTCAGTCGTTTTCAGAGGCAATT
>CAZCHK010000018.1:0-38106 GCA_964498605.1 uncultured Anaerolineaceae bacterium
AAGCCAACCACAAAGGCCGTGAAGGACCAGGTTGTATTGGCATCGTCCGGGAAGACAATGGAATAGGTCGTGCTGGCTCGCGTGGTCAGATCGTACAGAAGGCCACCACTGGCGTTCTTGTGGGTTGCTGCTGCGGGATCGTACTCGATCTCCAGGCTGATCTCGCCAGTGCGCAGGATCGTTGCGACGACTTCTTCCCATGCCTCGGTAGAGTCATGACTGGTCACATCCTCAACATCGAGCGAAATACCAGGCCCGCCGATAGATTTCACCTGGGCGATTGGTGTCGCTCCTCTCAGCAACTGGGTTCCGTAAGCACCATATTTCGACATTTTTTACTCCTTATGCAAGCGTTGGCTTGCCTGTGATCTTGATCCCCACGTTGGCCATTAACGCGCCGTCAACCGGGGCATCAGGTTCAAAATTGATGACCTTGCCTTCAAACGACCATGCGGTCGTGTCTGGGAAGGTTAAAACGAAAAAGCCGGGTTTCCGGTTCTCGATGTAATCCAGGATCCCTGCCGTGGCTGAATGCGTAGCTGCCGCGGGGTCATAGACGATCTCCAGGCTTACCTCACCCGTGCGGACGATCGTCGCGACCACCTCTTCCCATGCGTCTTCACTGTCATGAGTGGTCACATCCTCAACATCCAGCGATAAACCGGGTCCGCCGATGGACTTCACCTGGGCAATGTCAGCGCTGGCCACACCAGCCGTCGTGTTGTTTGAAGAGGTGTCTTCGGTGATCCCTGTGCATGTGTCGTTCTCGACACTGATGTTCAGGGTGGCATCATTTGCCGCAGCGATCAGCCTGGTAAGCTTCACATACGGCCCGCTGCCTCCAACGGCAAACTTCGCCGTTAGGTTTGCCACCAGTGCCAGTGCCGTGCGGATCTTTTGCGCGATCGTGTCCGCAACGTCGTTCTCCAGAACCGCTACCTTGGTCGTGATCGGTGAGCCGGTCATACCGGCCGCCGTGACGATCACATCCGCATCACCGCTGCCCGTCACTGTTCCAACAACGACCGCGGTTTCCACCTGGCGGGTACCGATCGATAACTTGGTTCCATAAGCTGATTGTTTTCCCATGGATATTCCTTTCTACAGCGTGATCACGCCGAATTTCACCAGGGCAGAATCTGCTTCAAGATAGATCTTCCCGTCCGACTGCATCCATCCCTGCTGTTGTAGTGGACCCACGATCCGGATCGCACCAGCCGCGATGGATTCAGCGGTGATATCTTTGGTGCGCCCAAAAGCGTCTGCCACTGAAGTTAACGTGAAGGTGTGCGCGCTTGAGTCCGTGTTCTGGATCACCAGGAGGTCGTTGCCGGAAGCCACGAACTGCTCCTTATCGGCAACAATGGCCGCCGTCATGGTCAGCGCAGATCCCGCGTGTGAATATGAACCGGGTACTGCTGTTTTAGTCAGAGTCTGTCTTGCCATCGTTTGGCTCCTTTTCAAAATCCAGCGCCTGCGCCAATTCCACCTCAGGCTTCTTGCGGTGGATCTCGCGCTGGTGCCGGTTCATCAGGTTCAGGTCGTCCGCGCAGTCGAACGCGCAATGCAGACACTTGTAGTAAACATGTCCGCTGGATCGAACGATCACGAAATCCTGGTTGTTCTTTTCTTTTTCTTTTGTCATTACGCCTCCTCAGCGTGCCAAATTAGCGCCGTATGGACTATGTGCTGCAGTGGGACCTCCGGGTTGTAGAGGTCGTATGGTTCATCCATAAAAACCGGCCCAACCTTGACCGGATTGCGACTGCCCATGTATCCCGCAAAACCATCCAGCACGCGCAGGATCTCGCGGCTCACCGTTTTCACCTGGCTGTACTTATCAGACCAGCAATCGATCTGGAATCGGCTCACAACCAGGCCGCTCACGCCGGAATGTGTGTAGCTCCGACTTCCACCCTGCACATGCTGATAGGTCAGGCAGGGCATCTGTTTTCCGCTCGGCAGCGGTGCGTGAAAGACCCGCTTGTCAACCGTGCTGATGTTGGTGATCAAAAACTCGCGTAGTGCCTGTTCGATCTCGATCATGCGCCCTCAATGGCTTTCTTGATCTGCGTTCCAATCGCTGCATTGACCTCATCCTTGTTCTGCTCCAACGCGGGACGCAGGTACGGCCTGGCTGGCATGTGGACAATGCCCGTCGTAACCCATTCACCATCCGAAGTCTGGAATACCAGCGCTTTGGCAGTCACCGGTTGGATCACCCCGCCCAGCTCATGGATCGCGCCGTAGACCACGCTGGGTCCAACGGCTGCTACGGCTTTCTTGTCTGATTTCTCGATGATCTCCGAGCGTATGCTTCCCGCCAACCCGGCGCTGTTCGATGACTTGCTGCTGAACGTGGAGTTCACGTTGGCACGGGCGTATCCTTCAACGACCGTTGCCCCGGCCAGAGCTGCATTTTCCAGCGCTTCAGCTCGAACCGCCTTGCTCAGCTTTTTCAGTCTCGCGGTAAATTCCTCGAGGTTGGCAACATGCGCAGATACACGGAGTCCGCTCATCGAGCCCTCTTCAATGCCACTCGCATCCCGCTTGGTCCATCCTGCAGCGGACTCATCACTTCGAAAGGAAGAGGTGGATCCTGCTCCTCGCCAAAACGGGAAATGATGCTCACCTTGTCCCCGGTGGAGATCAGTGTTCCATGCGGGAGCCTTAATGTGGCATCGTAAATAACCAGCTCAATGTCGGATCCTCGCCGGTAGCTGCCCTGGCGCAGATCCAATCCGCAGATCTGGCTTCCTCCCCAGGTGATCTCGTCAGATCCCGCGCCGTATGCGTCTTCTGTCGCCAGGCGCCGCCCGATCTTGCACACATCGTTCATGTGGGCTTCCTGGGTATCGCGCATGCGGCTCAGATCAGTGGTTGAGAATGTCATACTTCCTCTTCCTGATTCTCAAGCGGGGATTTGACCAGCTGCGTATGGCGCATGGCTCGGCGGGCGCGGTATTTTCTTGCCATTTGCGAGGCATGCTCGTATGTCTGCGAGCGGCTGTAGCTCCCGCCATCTGCTTGAAAATCAAAATCGTCCGCTCTCACGGAGGCTTTTTCATCCCAGATGTCAGCGGCAGCGGCATTCATGTCATATGTCGGGATCCAGTCCTCGTTCGCTGTCGGGGTTGGCGGCTGGGTCGAGTAGTCCATATAGGTTGGATCGATCCCGTTGGCATCCATCAGCGGATAACGTTCGATGGCAGCCTGAATATCCTCGTCGGTATAGGTTGCCTCGGTCGGTTCGTTGACCATCTTTCTCAGTTGTGCGATCTGCGCAGCTGTTGCTGTCATTTTTTCCTCGCTTTGGTTGCCGGGGGACCTATTTCATGGATCCCCCGGCGTGCATCACGTGTCTGCCGGATACTTAGCGCTCAACGGGTCTCCAGGGGAGATCTATCCGTCATTTACACGGCGACGCTAAGCTCAGTTCCACCAGCTACTCCAGGCGGATATACTCAACGAACAGCTTGCCGGACAGTCCGACTGAAGTTGCCGATCCTGTGAATGTCAGGTACTCGGTTGCCTCCCAAATGACTGTCTGCTCGGCCTCGTTCACCGGGACCTGGACACCAAAGAACAGCTTGCCACCAACCGTTGCCTCGATCATGTCAAAGGTCGAGAGAACATCGGTTCCTTTGGTTGCGGCTGTGGCGCCAATACCAACATCCAGGTTCGCTGCTCCGGTTGAGCCGGTTTCAAAATAAGCGTAAGCCCGAACAATCCCCAGGCGCACGCCTTCCGGGTTATAGATGGCTCCAATGCCACCATTTGCGGTGGATGCCACACCCGTGATGTCGATGGTTAAAAATCCACGACCCTCTTGTTCAACTTCTACGGTCATTTTTATGCTCTCTTTCCTGGGCGTGGATCTTTCGACCCACGCCCGCTAATTATTCATCCGCCTACGCGGCGGCACTCGCTGCAAACAGACCGGCGTTCCCACCTCCGGTGATCGTGCCGTTGTTCAGGTAGAGGATCCCGCGGTCGTTTCCGTCCCAGTCCGTTGCGCCGATCAAAGCACAGTCCTTCAAAAGCACCCGCTTATTGGCAGGATCAAATCCCGCTGCCACGGCAAATGCCTGAGTCATGGCTGTTGAAGACAGGTTGAGGAAAATGCAATCTTTGAAGGTCAGATCACGATCCAGCCCGGAATTTCCAAGCAGTTCCACAAAGATCGCTCCAGCATGTCCGGCGTACATGCGAAATGTGCAGTGCTCGAACAGGTTGCGCGCTGCTCCGCCAGTGGCTGCCACAACCAATCCTGCCATACCGGTTCCATCGCTGATCGTGTCAATACCGATGGTGCAGTGAATAAAGCGATTTTCACTTCCACCGTTGAGCAACAAGCTTGCTCCACCATCGATCGCCTGGGTGGCATGTCCACCTCCAGCGAAATGAACGTTGTCAAAAACGTTACGAGGGCCGGTCACACTCACACACACCAGGCTGTGCACATCATCCTGCCCCTGCCAGAAGATTACATTACGGATCAGGCATCCCTTCGCTGAAAGCGTGAAGAACGGGGATAGATCCGTGGCATTGCAGACGATGCGGGCACGTTGAGAAACATGGGTTGGCGCGCACAGGCCGATCAGGTGCGTGTAATCCTTGTTCCAGTTCACAGCGGCAGTTTCCAGAACCGCGGTGTCGCCTCCGATGACCAGCACGGTGTCGTGCCGATCGCCGGTGCATTTTGCCAAAGCGGCAGAGATGGTCAGCAACGGAAACTCGAATTTCTCTCCGGTGTTGCTGTCACTGCCGTTGACCGGATCCACGACGAACACTTTACTGTTCTTGCCTCGTGGAATGTCGGTCAGATAAACTTCAGGACTTTTCGGAAAAAGGCTCATGATTTGCCTCCTATGCAGTCAAGAATGCGAACGGGCAGCGTGTGGCTGCAGTGGTATTGATCCGGTTGATCGGATTTGGCAGCGCGAAGCCCAGGCGGACAGTGGCGCGTAAAGCGACCATGTCCTGCTGCGCCAGGTTGTAGACGATGGTCCCGGCGTTGTCCTGGATCACGGCCTGGTCGAGCACCTTGTAGGTGACGTCCTGACGGATGCGGTAGACAAGCTGGTCCCATTGCCCGGTGTGGAGCAGATAAGTGGAGCTGATGGCTCCGTTGCGCGGGAATTCGATCGGAGAACCATCCAGCTGATAGCCTCCGCCTTCCTGCATGGAGCGGGTGAAGATCAACCCGCCGTTGGAATCGCGCACATTGCGCAGTTTCCGGCGGATGGACATGTGCCCGATGTGTCCGGTGGCCATGAAGCCGTCTTCCTCGATCAATCCGATCACGCCTGCGGCTGCCGCACCACTTTCGCCCATCAGGGCTTCGTACATGTCAGCATAACCAGCCAGGCTGATCACGTGGCTCGCGGCTGTGGCCAGCGCAACAAGTCCTGCAGCTCCGAGGTTGGTCGTCCAGGTTGCCCAGATGCTGGTGCCATAGAGCACCATCTCATCGATCACTTTACCGATGGCTTCCTGGATCTGAGGCTTCACTTCAGCCCAGATGTCGTAATTTGAGTCATCGAGATAGCTCTGGGGAATGGGGACGATCGCGGCGATCTCTTCAGCGTCGATGTACTTGTTTTCCCAGTTGACCTCGGTCGTCTGCTTGAGGCCCTTGGGCCCATTGACCGGGTACGCGGTTGCCAGCGCGGACATGACCGGCGTGCGCACCTGTGAACTCGACATGTTCGGCAGACGCTTGGCCAGCTTCATCACTGCGCTGGATTCAGGGAGGTGAGCAACGATCTCGTTGCTGACTTCCTGGGGGATCAACGCGGTTACGTCGGTCCCACTGATGTCGTTGTTGTATGGCATGTAAAACTCCTTGCCGCTTTCGCGGCTGAATTAGTTCTCGCCGAAGCGAGTTGATTACCGACCCGCCGCTTTTCGGATGAAATCGTTCATCGAGATCTTGTCCGGCGGATTATCTGTGCCATTGCCAGCGTTCCCACGGGTGGATGTCCCGCGGAAAAGCTCAGGCGCAGCTTTCTTGATCGCTTCCCAATCCGGTTCACCGCTCTTTTTGTAGAGCTGATCAGCTTCCGCCAGCAGGAATGCTGCTTTGGGGTTGACACAGCCCACCTCTGGACGGATGGCTTCCTCCACAAAAACGGCGCGATTTGTTGCTCTTTCAGCCTTTTCGGCAAGTTCTCCCAGCTGTCTCTCGGCGTCGGAACCCTTTTCCAGCTTGCTCTGTGCATCTCGCAGTTGAGCAGCCAGGTTCTTTTTCTCGTCCCTCTCGGACTGCAGAGCCGTCCTCAGACCGGTCACGTGCTCGTCGACGACTTTTCGCTTTGACTCATCCAGAGTCTTGTAAAAATCATCGAAGGTCGCGATGGATTGGTTCTGGGCGTCGTTCCCGCCCGTACCGGCTTTGTTTCCGGTATCATTGCCGCCAGAACCGGATCCGCCAGCATTGCCTCCCGCGCCGCTGCCGCCTCCGCCTTCTGGTTTGTAAAAAAAGTTTTTCTTGAACATCCCGTTCTCCAATCTAGTTTTTTTGGCGTCTCGCCTCAACCAGGCATCTCGCCTGGATTTTCACGCCCGGGCATCTCGCCCGCGCGGTCAATCAGTTTGATAACTCCGCCAGTGTTGCCACTCGCGGCTGATATCCATACACGCTCGAATGGTCGAACTTCACGAGGTCTTTCAGCTCAAAAGCACCCTCTTTCCAAAGCTCGTACCTTTGCGCTCCCAGCTTCTCTTCCTGCAGGCTGGGATCTAGCCTCTCGAACCAATTCAAGCCTGCCTCCCACTGGGGACCTTTCGTTCCTTCCACGATCGGTACCGCTGTGCACTTGCCGCCCGGGTGATCGTCCAGATCATCATCGGTCTGCAGGATCTCTCCATCAAGCATCAGGCAGGCCAGGCAGGCCGTCTCTTTCTTGACCATGCGCTTGAAACCCGATACGACACCGGACTCCCGATACTGCTGCAGGCTTGCCTCGCGGTAAGTTCTGGCCACTTCTGTCCGCGCGATCAGTACCGCGCGCTCCAGACCCATTCCGCTGCCGTTCACCATCTCGTTCACGATCGTCTTCACGCCGGATCCGCGGGCGATCCCATTCAGAAGCGCGTCCCGCAATCCGTCCACCGCATCCGGGATGGCATTTGCCAGGAGAGTGCTCAACGGAGATCCGTCTTTCAGGAACCCCGCCATCGTTTCCACCGCTTTCAGATCCAGCTTGTGGAAAGTCAGATCCGTCTGCGTGATGATCGAATCCCGCGCGGCGGTCAGTCCCAGAAACGCTGAATCGAGCTGGTTCTTGCCAATGGTTTCCGCCGCAAAACCTGAATATTTTTTGATAGCGGCTTGCATTTGTGTTTGAAGGTCCTGATAACGCTTATCCAGCAGGATCATCTGCTCCGTGATGGCCGTACCGTTGGCTTTTCGTTCGAGCATCTCGCGTGCCAAAAGCTCCATATCCGTCTCGAGGCGGTTCATCGCCTTAAGCCACTCTTCAGCCATGTGATCCATCACATCGACATCCATGGCATCGAGCGCCTTGCGGTACTCCCGCAGCAAGCGCAGAACCTCGGGTTCTCGCGGATCAACTGGCGGTAGCATCCTTCACCTCGTTCATACTCGCTGCGGCATCGCGCGCCTTATCCAGGAGCGCTTTTGCCAGTGAACTATTGCGCTTGTTTGCTTCGTCCTGGTCTTTCTTCAGCTGCGCCAGCTCGTCATCAGTCCAACCTTCCTCACGCAGAACGGTCGTCAGGGGAATCCCCGCCTGCACGTTCACATTTCGCGAGTTGGCTTCAGCAGTGGGTTGGATCGTCTTTGGCGATTCCCACACCGGCTTGATGTCGGTGGGTACAGTGGAGATATTGTTCACCTTCAGGATGAACGCTCCCAGCTCCTGCCAGCCACTTGTGAAGTTGGTCGCGAGCTGCTCCACCTTTTTCACCAGGGGAGCTTCCAGCGCCACAAGCGCGTCGCCTGAAATGCCACTGGTCCCAGCATCAGCAAAGTAGTGCTTGGGGATCTTGGTGACAATGGCAACGAAATTTGCCTGGCGATCGATCGCCTCCAGGTAGCCCTGCAGGTTCGTCTCGTTGAACTCCCCGACAACGGTCTGCTGCCCGATCCCGTCCGAAGCGGGAATGGACCAGATCACGCCTGGACTGTTCTTGAGCATCTCCGTGTCCGCCTGGGAGATGATGTAGCGCTGCTTGAAAGCTCCAAATTCCGCGGCCACCATCATGTCGCTGAAAAGTTTGTTGACCGCGTCCTGGTTGGACTGGATCTTGTCGAAGACGGATTTGGCGCGGTGCCTGCCAACGCGGATCGGGAAGACCGGGATCTCCCCAAATTTGTTGGGTTCAGCATCACCCAGCTCTTTGAAAACCTTGGCATTCTCCGGGAGCGAGGTGGCTTTGGCGGTCTTGTAATGCTCCAGTCGGTCCGGGTAGTAAAGCGTCATGTTGTAACAGCCCGTGCTGTCCTTCCACCATTTCGCGGCGTACTGCTTGCGCTTGGGGCGGTCCGGGTCGTAGAAAATGTGCACCATTCGTGAGCTGTTATAGTAAAGCTCCAGGTTGTTGTCCCCATCCGGCCAGGCGATGATATAAGCCTCTCCGGTCACAAGCGCGTCCTGGTGGGCATCGAAAGCATCCTGCTGCAAGCCGTTGCGGTTCCAGGCTTCATGCAGGATCCCGTTGGCTTTTTTGTCTGCAGTGCTCAACCCCTTCAGCGTGATCCGGTCGAGGAGCGTGTCCACGACCACGGAGCACCAGTTCATCTCGAAATGCACCAGGTAGTCCTTGAACATCTCTCGCAACCGCTCCGTGGAATACTTCAAAGGCTGAGGGCCGTCGTAATACTCCCACTTCAGCTGGCTGCTCACGTTCTTCGACTTCAAAATCTCGACCGCATTTTCCAGATCTGTCATTTAGCCCTCGTGTTGGGTTGCCTTGCGCCTGCCAGCGCGCCTGGCGATCATCTGCAGGTCTCCGCTTGCCGTGTCGACCTGGTCATCGTGTTTACCTTTAGGGAATAAAAGCGCTTCCCGGATAAATCCGAGGTTCCATTCCCCGCGTACCAGCTTTACCTTTCCCTGGCGCGCCCTTACCTGGACGTTCCTGGCACGCTCTTCCTTGTCCCCGATCGGCAGGATCGGTTCGATCGAAACAGCGGCCAGTTCCGGATCCTTCAGAAAATCACGCAGCACCAGCGATTGGAAGTTGACCTTTTCAACTCCCCAGCGCACACCCACTTCGGAAGGCAGGAGCATGGTTGCCTTGACCATGGGCAAAAACTTGGTCAGCTCATGCTCGCGGATCATGTCCCGGTAATAGATGTCCCCGGTCTTCGTATCCATCGCGCCTGCCAAGCAGGTGTTCCAGTCCGCCGTCTGACTTTCACCCAGCGCCAGGTCCATGTAACGGACCCACTTCAAACCTTCAGGCACTTCACCACGCTCCACGACCTTGAAATCACTCTCGATAAAGAATCCGCTGTCCATCGGGCGCGGCATCTGCTGATAAATGGCTGCGAAATCATAATCCCCGGCTGTCACGCGCTCGCGCTCCAGGTAATTTCGATCGTATTTCTCCGGCCAAAGCACTTCCCCGGGTTCCCTTCCCAGCATATCTTCCAGGGGGATGTAGATCCCGCGCAGCATCAGTTCGCGGATCTCCGCTTCGCTGTGTGGGTACTGATCCGCCTCCAGCGCGATGGCTGGCAGGAAGATGATCTTCCATTGATCAGCAAGTGGATCCGAGACCATTTGTTTCAAAAGCTCTCCGGCCAGGTCTTCAGGGCTCCAGCGCGTGTGGGTGATCACGATGGCACCGCCTTTTTCAAGACGGTTGTGCGCGGCGGACTTGTACCAGCTGTTCACCGTGTCGCGGTAGTTCTCACTTTCGGCATCCTTGCGGTTCTTGAACGGGTCATCGATGACCAGCAAGTGGGCGCCCTGCCCGGTGATACCGCCTCCCACACCAGCCGCGACCACACCTCCGCGGTACGGCCGTGCCAGGTCCCAGTTGCTTTTAGCCTGGCTGTCCTCGCTCAGCTCCACCGGTATTTCCAGCGCTGATTTCTCGCCAAACAGCGCCTTGAACTCCGGGCTGGTGAAATAATTGCGGATCTCGCTCGAATTCTTCTGCGCCAGATCAGCACCATAGCTGGTGACGATGATGCGCGAGTCAGGCATAACGCCCAAAAGCCAGCTCGGGAAGATCCTCGATACCAGCTCCGTTTTTCCGGTCCTTGGCGGCTGAAAGATCATCAGCCTGCCGGTGCCTTCTTTGCCTTCCGTGCGAATGTACTGGGCCACTTCTTCCAGCGCGTCCGCGATCAACAGGTGATGGTCCATCGCCCGATACCACGGCGCCATGTACTGCGCGTACGCGATCAAACGGCGCTTGGCCAGCTCGCGCCTGGTCAGCTCTTCCAAAGCCTGGTCGGGTTGGATCACCCTTGTGGTCGTTTCTGCGACTGCCTGCATTCTCAGCTACGCTCCAGATTCCAGTTGCTTTTCCGGTTTCGGATAGTTCTCCGAAGCCTTAGCGATGCGCATCAACTCCTCATCGCTGAGATTCTTGATGTCCTCGATCCCTGGAACTTTCTTTACGTCCACCTTCATGCGCGGGACATAATCCCCGAGCATCTCCAGCGCCATTTTCCGATCAGGGTGATGCTTGTAATCCGGATCCGTCGCGCTCCTGATCAGTGCGTCGTAAAAATCACGCCGATGCTCAAAGAGCGGACTTGACTGGAACACAGCGATCACGTCATCAATGGCCGGGTTCTTTTTTCTCCAGGTATTGATCACGCGGTCAGAGGTCAGCCCAAGCACCTGTTTTGCCAGCTCCATCTGCGTGGCTGGATAACGGGACTTTTTCGGACTGGATGCCCAGGCGATATAGACCGCCAGGCGCCAGTTCCATCCCTGGCTGCGCAGATAGCGGTAATCCTCGAACCAGCTTGTGGGGGACCCGCTCTCAAATTTTGTCAGGGCTGCCTCACTGCGCCGCCTGGCCTCTTCCGGAGAGAAATAAGCACCATCGCCATCGGTCATCTCCTCTTCGAGGTTCAAACCAAGGGCGATCTGCTCATAGTCCAGGTTCTGCTGCGTGTTTGCCAAATTGTTTCCTTTATCCGCCTGAAAGAAGGTTGGTGATCATCCAGATCAGGATGCTCCCCAGAACTGAAGCGATCAGTCCTGCCAGCCAGCCAGTCATACGGTCGATCTTTTTCTCAATGGCCCTGGTCGCGTCTTCGACTGTTTTCAGGCGCGTCTTGGCGCCTTCCTTGCCGTTCCCGTCGATCCAGATCTCATGCTCGCAAACCTTCTGCTTCAGTGTTGCAAATTGCTCTGCTGTGACGGTAGCCATCTTAGACCTACGTCAGTTTGGTTGCTTTGTGATATCCGCTGCCCAGGAAGACATAGGCAAACAGTCCGGCGATGATCGTAAAATATGGAGCGATCGCCTCAAGCACTGCTGACGGGACGAAGAATATAACCAGCTGCGCGGCAATGGCAACGATCGCGCATGCCAGGAAGAACACCACCTGCTTGACACGACCCTGCAGGCCCTGGAACCATCCCCAACCCTCGAACAACCAGCTGATCACTGCCACAACACCAACCCCGGTCAGATACACCAAAAATTCGTTGATACTCATGAGTTACTCCCTGCCGCGCTTTTCGCGGCGTTCAGCCTGTTCTTGTGCAGGCTGAAATAAAATAAAAAAATGAGCGCCCACGCCGACCTCGGCCCGTGGGCGCTCATCTCCACAAATTCCGGAACTACATCCGGATCGCACCGTTTAGAACGGATTTTGTACTTATGGGTAATGTAGCACTTTTCTTATTATTTGTCAACTTTTATAGACTTTTAATTTCAGCGGACACCATTGCAGTTGTTGTACAATATTGATAACTAACTGCGACAGGTGGACAACATGACAACTGAAAACACGCTGTATTACGGTGATAACCTGAAGATCCTGCGGGATTATATCCAGGATGAAAGCGTTGACCTGATCTACCTGGATCCGCCGTTCAATTCCAACCGATCATACAATGTGCTCTTTAAAGACGAAGATGGGACCGGGGCGGATACCCAGATCAAAGCCTTCGATGATTCCTGGCATTGGGGAGAAACGGCTGAGTTAACTTACCGGGAGCTGGTCCAGAATGCTCCGATCAATGTGGGGACAATGATCGAGGCCATGAGAAAATTCATTGGCACGAACCAGATGATGGCTTACCTGGTGATGATGGCGATCCGGCTCCTGGAGCTTAGACGTGTGCTAAAAAATTCAGGGAGCCTATTTCTTCATTGCGATCCTGCAGCTAGTCACTACTTAAAAATTCTGTTAGATATTACTTTTCATCCCGCACTTTTCCGGAATGAAATTATCTGGAATTACGGTAGAGGGGCAAGCAACATCAAAACCGCCTTGCCTAAAGGACATGAAACAATATTGTTTTATGCGAAAAGTGAAAATAACCAATGGAGTGCCCCTACGAGACCATATTCTGATAAATTGTTGAAGCTGTTAAAAAAGGATGACAAAGGTTTTTATTACACTCGCGGTTCACGAACTGGTCGAAGAATGATCGCTGATTGGGAAAAAGAATCGAAAGTTGGATTAAAAACATACATTGACCCTGAATCAGGTGGGACAAAATGCACTGATGTTTGGAACGATGTTGGTGGTTATCCCAGATTTGGCGAAAGTCTCGGATATCCTACTCAAAAACCACTTGCACTTTTGGAGCGTATTATCCAGTCCTCCAGTAACCCAGGTGATGTGGTTATGGATCCTTTCAGCGGTTGCGGAACTGCCATCACGGCCGCGCAAAAGCTGGACCGCCATTGGATCGGGATCGACATTTCCCACCTGGCGATCGCAATGCACAAATCCAGGCTCCAGGATATGTTCGGGCTTGAACCTGGCCGTGATTACAAAGTGATCGGTGAACCAGAGGATCTCTGGGGAGCCCAGCAGCTGGCAAAGGATGACAGATATCAATTCCAGTGGTGGGCATTATCCCTGGCAGAAGCACGTCCCTTGGGAGAACAGGGAGGACGCGAAGGCAAGAAAGGATCTGACCGCGGTGTGGACGGGATCATTCGGTTCTTTGCTGGGAAGGACAAATTCGGTACGGCCATTGTCCAGGTAAAAAGTGGCCACGTGAACAGCTCTCATATTCGAGATCTCAAAGGCGTCCTGGAGAGGGAGAAGGCTGAGGTGGGAATTTATATCACCCTGGAGGATCCTACCAGGGACATGGAAACTGAAGCTCTTGATGCCGGTTATTATCATTCCGATCTCTGGCAGAAGGATTATCGCAAGATCCAGATCCTGACGATCGAACAGCTGCTGGGCGGGAAGGATCCGGATCTGCCGGTCACTCCACCGGAAGCCAGTCCTTATAAGCAGGCTGAGAAAGTGAAGAAGAACGCGGGTGCCCAGGGAAAGCTGGATATTTAGGTGCTATAATAAATTAATTCTTTGGAGGTATTATGTTTTCAAAAGAATTACAATATTTCATTTCAAATCAAAATAAATTGCTCAAAAAATATCAAGGTAAATTTTTAGTTACTCATAAATCTTCTGGTTGTAAACCTGTATGTTTTGCAATACGAGCCAACATAATGGGTCCGATTTCTACGGCATCATGAAAATCAAACCTATAATCATTAAACCCCTTTTTGCTCAGAATTCTTTTCGACCCACTCTGATTTTTTAGCACCCAACCCTTTTTTAATAGGGCCTTATAAACAATTCGCGCTTTAGTTGAAGGCCATCGGCTCATTTGAGCACAAACTGAACATTCATGGTTTTACCATCGTAACCATATAAATGCTCAAGTTTGATATGCTCGTTTGTTAACTTTTGCACTTTCTCGATGGCGTCTTGAGAGGAGTTACCATAAACCATAACTCCAGGTAAATCCACATTTTCAGCAATCCATCTACCATCAACTTCTTGTTCGATTTCGATATGTACAGTTGGGGGAAATTGTATATTCACCAGCGCCTTTGTTGTACTAGCATTATACTCATTGACTCCTGAATCTCCAAAGACAAAGGAGGGATTTTTTAAAACCGCAGGAAAACTCTCAATTAATCCCATATTTTTATTGTATCCCCAGGTTGTGCTTCACGTTGATTGGGTATCTTCCCAATAATTTTTTCTTGCATTGCTATTGCATTTGCTAAACCTGTTGCTACTCCCTTAACAACACCTACTGGAAGAATGACTCGTGCAACAAGTTGTACATTAGGTGTATCTGATATTGGTTTTGATGGTTCGATTAAGTAAAAATCTAGATAAGCTTCATTACTTGTTATCGAAAAAAAGGCTTGATTTGCGAATACTGATTCACAACTTATTTGAGCTTTCTCTACCAATTTCCTGACATCAAATGTCGGCGCTTCATTCTCCATTACTCCTCCAATGACATATTTATTATATATCAAGATTATTATTTCTCAAAGTTCTCTTTCCTCGTCCCTTTGACATATTTCATAAAATTGATTCACTTGATTTCTTCTTAACGACCTCAATAAACCTTTTCAGCGACTCTTCACCTGGCACCCAAGTCCGAGTGGCATTACAAGAAAAGCAGATAATGTTCGTTGCATACCCCTCGATCGTAGCAACAATATCCATTTCTTCCTTTTCCCAGTCTGGATATTCTTCTCGAATTGAGTATCGGAATAACTTCAACACACGGACCCCTGAGCCATTCCTTTCCACGATCCCCAGGATGTGGCCGTTCTTACACCTCCATGGCGTCATTTCTCTTGGCATTTTTCCTCCATAACAAAAATGCAGTTTTCGGGTATTTCCGACAGTTCTTTCAACGCAATGCGGATCATTTCCCCGGCTTTGAATTCAACCGCGCTTTTCCACCCTTTTTGCATTTTATGCACAAAAGCCAGGTTTGGCATGTTGTCGTAATAAGCCACATATCGGAACGCTGCGGCTTCAACCTCTTCGCTCAACCTGGTTCCCTTTTCCAGATACCACAACACACCGGTTAATTCTTCACCGCCCATTTTTAATGTCGTGGGTTCATGCGCACGCCAGGTAGCTGTAAGGTGCCAGGTCCGCAACTCTTTCTCTTCTTGCTCAAAGAAAGCCAGTGATCCTTCACCCTCCCATGGCACCATCGGGCTGACGACCCGCGGATCCACTCGTTTTCCGTGGCTCATCAAATGCACCCTGCGAAGCCCATAGCGCGTGACGATATCTTCCACCGTGATCACCCCTTCGACCGCGCTCATTTCAGCAACCTCCTTACCAGGTCAACCGCAGGGCACTCTTTGCAGATCGACATGGATGCTACCTCAGAAAGGCTGCATTCATCGCAAGCTTCTTTTGCTGCCTTGCTTAATTTCTCCCAGGGCGGCAAGGATCCAACCGCAGCTGCAATGTCATATTCTCTTTTGCTGACACTGGCCACCTCAAACATCGGGATATCACTCTTCTTGATCCTTTTTCCTCCTCCCCCGTATTTATTTTCCGGATTGTTCAGAAACCGCCTGCATACGCCTCTGATATATCCTGCTGGTGTATGGTTCGCGGCAAATTTCCTGCATAGTTTTACCTGGACATCCTTTGGCAGCTGCATGATCAAAGGTAGCGCTGTTGGATCCAACGGAATCAACCTTTTTCCGATCAGCTCCTGCACCTCTGGTTCAAGCTTCAGCAAGCCCAACCTGAACATGACAGTCGGAATGGAGATGCCAACCTTTCGCGCGATCTCAGCTGATGACCAGCCCATTTGGCGGAGACGCTCGTATCCACGAGCCTCTTCAACAGGCGACATATCCTTCCTCTGTAAATTTGCCACCATTGCCAGTTCCAGCCTTTTCCCGTTGATATCCCCAGTACCCAGGAACAACGACTCTTTGATGTTCGCCTCGATCTCTGCCAGTCCCAGCTTCTTGTGCGCGCGCCAGCGCCTTTCGCCGTCGATCAAAACATAATCCTCACCCAGCCTCTCCACAGTCACCGGCTGCAGCAACCCGACATCTCTGATCGATTCCACCAACGAATCCAGATCGTCAAAATCTTTTCTCGGCTGCTCAGGATTTGGCAGGATCTTCTCAACTTTTATTTTCATGTTTTCTTCTCTCTACTTTTCCACAACGCTTACAGCGAAAAACATACTCTGATCGATAATGCCAGTGCCTTTCAAAGCGTGCCTTCCATGCGTGGCCAGCGATCCAGCACCAAAATTGCCGCAGCCACTTCTTGGTTGGTTGGTTGGTTGGTTGGTTGGTTGGTTGTCTCATTTCATCTCCTCGTTTGGTTTTTCTATGCAACGAAGTGAATAAAGCGTGTTTTCAATATCCCTGATCTTCTTGTCATGTGCTTCCAGTACATCCAGCATCATTGTGAACATTTTCAAACTTGGACCAGGACTTACATTCAATATTTTTCTGATCTCTTTGATCAACTTCTTTGTTTTTTTTACTTTCATTTTTTCACCTCCACCAGCATTTCCCGTCTTCCATAATCCCCTACCACCTTCAAAAGGATCCCTCGCTGCTCAAGTTCCATTCCTGGAGGAAAAGCGCCGAAATGCAGCATGTGCTTCACCTCTTCCTGGTGGAATTCAGCCCCGACAAAATCCATGTAATCAGCCACAGGAACGTCTTCCTGAGCCTTGAAGCCTTTCACCTTGTAATCACCCACCAGCCTCTGTTTCGGCTTCAAAAAACCCTTCCTGTTCATGCGCATGTCCGCTGCGCGTATTTTGTCGATGTCGCCCTCGAGATAACCTTCGCATCCCGTCGGCGTCGACGTCGCAAAATGCCACGGCGGCATCCCCTTGATCGCAATTCTGCGTTTTTCCAGGACACGGATCTTCATCGCTTTGTCCAATCCAGGTTCCAGTCCCATCTTGGATTTTTTCCCGCCGGAGTCCTGTAGCGCGTGATGTCCACCTCTCCTTTTCCATACGCCTCCAGAAACAAATGCAGCCCCAGGTTTGCCACCTGACTTGCGCTTGTCCCGCTTTTTTCGGCGATAGCTTTCACCTCCCCGATCACCTCAGGGTCCAGGTCATACCCAGCTCGTCTTTCCTGCCGTGCCTGGTATTTTTCCATCTCCCGCAGCTTTGCCATTCTTTCTTTGGTTGGCAGCTTTTGCAGCTTGCGTGTTTTTTCACGCTTCTCTAGCATCGCAGCAACAGCTGGATCCAGTTCCTTCAGGTTGATCAGGTTCGTGTTCACATCAGCTCCTTTACTCTTTCCATCATTGCCCTGTATCCTTCCATGGCATTGCACTTGCCGATCTGCCATAAGGTTTTCCCTTCCCGGCTGGCTTCTCTGCATTTCGTATCCGCCCGGATCGGGGTCCACACATTTTCCCGAAAAGCCTCTGCCAGGTTCTTCAGCTGCATGTGGCTTTCGTTCGTTACCTGGTCATAGAACGTTGGCAGGATCCCGGCCAGTTCGCACATGCTTGGGCTTGCGGCCCTGACTGCCGTGAGGCTTTTCAACATCTCCCGTACCCCCTTCACCGAGAACTGATCCAGCTTGGTCGGGATGATCAGGTAATCCGCTGCCACCAGGGCCGCAGTCTGCAGAATGTCCACAGAAGGAGCACAGTCGATGACGCAGTAGTCGTAGTACTCATCCACCTTTGCCAGGACATTCCTCAAAACCATTTCCCGAAAGTCCATACCCGTCAGCACCATCTTCACCAGCTCTGTCTTCTTGTCGCTGCGGATAACCTTCAGATAGTCGTAGTGACCAGCCGGGATCTGCTCTTTGATCAGCATGTCATACAGCTCGCTGCCGCTATCCATTCCCAAGGCGTCAGCCACGTTGCCTTGCGCATCCAGGTCGATCAGCATCGTCTGCTTTTTCTCTCGCGCTAGTCCGCTGGCCAGCGTCACCGCGGTTGTTGTTTTTCCCACTCCACCCTTTTGATTAGCGATCGTGATAATGATCATTTCAACTCCTCTAAAACTTTCGTACAACCTGTCACCGGGTTCCACACGTAGTCGCACCATTCGATTTTGGTTTTTCCCATAGGTTTACTCCCTTCCTCACTTCACGTTTTGCTTTTCTTCAGCTTGGAGCTCAGACTTTGATTTCCCCGCGCCGTGGTTTACGACGTTCCAGTATTCATCAGCCAGCTCACGAAAACTTTCAAATCTTTTCCTGTTGGACCCCACCCACATTCGCTTTCCCTGATAAATTTCACGGGTGAAATAGACCCCCAGCCTGTTTTGCAGAACTTCGAGAAAATGTTTTTTGCTTACACTGTGCTTTGCATTCTTCTTCATGGTTGCTCCTGTTCGTGCTCTTCTGGATCTTGATCATCGATCTGAAATATCTCAAGCCACTTCTGGGAGATCCAATCATCCCAGATCAGGGGATAACCCCTACTGATTCTCTTGCTTGTCTCAAATCCCATATTTCTCAGCACCCTGCCTACTTTTTGGGGAGAGATTGGGCCACCTCCTTGATCAGAACAAATGACATTCACCGCTTCAGTCACATCACCAACCAGGACCTTTTCTCCAATAAAATCGTTTCTAAATAGAGACTTCTTTTTTTGATCGTTCTTGATCTCTTTCAATGCCAACATGATCAGTCGCGCAATCTCTTTATCGGGATCATCCTCCTCTTTCTTTTCTTCAAGCTCGCTCCACAAAATGCCGAATTCATTTTCTGTGGATTTCTTGCTGCTCACACACTCAAGTATGCTGTCCAAAGCATCCTGATCGATTTCGCCGCTGATCTTGATAATGAGTATTTCCATTTGATCTCCCTTGATTTGATTAAAAGGTGAACTGATGAACTTGGGTGAACCCTCCGGGGGGTATACAAATTGTTTTGTAATTATTTGTATTCTTAACCGACGACGACCCCGGAAAAACGCCTTCCCCTGCGCTTTTGTTTATACTTTTTGTCGAATATCTCCTTTCTGAACCATACGCAAACCTTAACAAATCGTAATTGGTGTAGTGAAACATTTGTTCTACACCCAGCACTACACCAATTTTATAAATCACATCAGAAGAAGGACAAAAAATGCCGTCTGTCTCATATATAAGTACATCTATGCGCATAAATACACCCAAAAACAACGGTTTTAAGCCATTTTTTGACAAAACAATTTCATCACCCCCAAAACCACCTTTGAAGTTCATCAGTTCACCTTTTTGGTGTTTTTTGTCGTTCGTGCTGTTTGGATTTGTTAAGGTTTGAAAAAAGCTCATTTTTCAGTTCCTCACATCTGTGTCTGACAGCAATTTCTCCTGCGCAACTTTTTCGATCACATTCATTCCTTCTTCGATCTTTGCCACCTCATCTGGGTTGATCCCGAATCGCTTAGCCAGCGCAGTCATTCTTATTTCATCCCAAATAGCGTAATAACCTTTTTTGGTACGCTCACTCACCTTCAGCTGAAGCTCCTCCCGGATCAGCCTGCCTGTTTTCTGAGGAGAAAGTTCGTTTTCTTTTTTCTTCTTTCGTTTATGCCCCTCCTCCCCTTCCTCGTCATCCTCCCCATGCATGTTCATCTCGTCGATGATCTGGTTGGCGATCTGGGTGATGTGTCCCACCAGTATCTTTTCTTCACCGTCCTTCGTGTCGACCACCACCATCTCTTTGCGGAGGTCCTCATATTTGTGGATCTTCCACATCGCCTCGATCACCCTGGCCGCGATCGTCATGCTCCGGGTCAGAACCAGCTCCTGGTAATAAGCTCTCAGGAACCCCCTGATCTCTTTCTGCAGCTCCGGGTCATCCTGGGCAATGGCCAGTAGTGGACCCGTCACCTGGTTCAAACGGCTCGAGATCTCAAAATCCAGGAACTCGGTCTTTACTTCGATCGATGGTTTCCAGTGCTCCAGCTTCCATCTCACCAGCATGTTCCTGATCGCCAGTGCTTCTTTCTCCATCTCCGGCGTGATATTCAGCGGGATCCCCGCCTTCACCAGTTCCACCGTTTCCCTTGGCTGCAGTTTGAAGGTCAGGCACCGGGTTCCCACGGCCTGGTCCCTGAAATCCTTTTGCTGAGTCAGCAGCTTTGGACAAAATGTCCGGTACATCTGCGGCTCGAATACCTTGTTTCCCTTTTCATCCGACCGCTCCACCATGCGCGTGATCATTCCGTCCCGCATCGCCCCCAGGTTCAGGAATTTGATGATCTCCATGCTCGCCGTACTGTCCCACATATCCATTTCATCCAGGTACACGGTACCCTGGTATTTCTGCACAATGTGGAAAAGGCTTGCCGTCGTGTTGCACCCGTTACCAATGATCCGCCGATAACACACCATTGCCACACGCTTCATCAGCTCGCTTTTGCCGCTGCCCGGCTCCCCCATCACCCTCAGGTAGGGGATCGCCTGGAACGCGTCATACACCCATGTCAGCAGGATGTAATACGCGATGATCTTCGCTTCACTCGCGCTGGGCAGCAGGTAAACGCTCTTCACAAAGTTCTCCAGGTATGCGGCCATCTCGCGTGTCGTTTTCAATTGCCCCAGTTTGGAGGGGAACAGCACTCCTCCCATCTTCACAGTCTCATCTTCCTGCCTGGGAGCGTATGTCACATCTCCGATCCTCAATGAATCACCCGTATGCACCGCACCTTCTGGATCACGCCAGGCAAAGGTAGCCAGGTTTGCCTCCGGATCGTAGAGATACTCGACCAGGTATCCATTTATGAATCCCCCGTAGATCAGCTCCGGCGCGTCATCCCCGCTCTGCTTTTTCTTTTTCGATTGCACTGTTTTCAGCATACGATCCATGTCTCGCACCGAAAGATCCAGCATCTTCGAGATCTCGGTTCTCTTGAGAGAAAGATCTTCCTCGTCCATTTTCAGCATCAGGGCGATCGTTCGTTTTTGCAGCTCTTCCTTCTCCGCCCCCCGCGCCCCCCCGGCCATGGCAGCAGTAGCCTCCACGTAAGTTTTCGCGCCTTGCATCAGTTCCTGCACAATCTTTCGTTGATGCTCAAGCGCAGTATCTTTCTTTCTCAGGTGCTGATAAAGATCATTAGCATCCTTACAGTCGTGTGAAAGATTGCCCCAGTTGATCAACCTGCACATGGGCCCGATCGCCTCAGCTGTTTTGAACGCGTTTTCTTTTCCCGCCGCATCCGCGTCCAGTCCCAGGTAAAAGTTCTTATTCTTGAAGCTTGAGAACAGGTCAGAATTCGCATGCACCCCGCACAACGCCATGCTGGGGATCCCCCATTCATGCCAGGCAGTGATCGCGTCTGCCTGCCCTTCGCAGATCAGCCGAGCGTTCGTTGCTGAATTATTCCAACCCAGGCTGAAATATGGTTTGCGTTCCCCGACCAGCAAAGCGGGTGGATTGTCACTTTTCCTTTTGTCTGTCGGGTGGATCAGCCTCCCTGAGAAATAGACGACCTTCGAGCCGTTGAAATGCGGATAGATCAGCATATCCTTCCCGACCATCCCGGGAATGTGCTCATTGCGAACCCACCGATCATCCGATTCCAGTTTATGCTCTGCCAGCCATCCCTTCACGTTGCCCGAAAACCCCGTCAAGGCCACAGCAGCAGCAGAGTTCGTATCCGCTCCAGCCTTTCTCAACTCCTCCCTCAACGCGATGCCCAGGTCAAAAGCCTTTCCCGTCATACCGCTGTAGCCGATATGCGCCGCCTTGATCGTTTCGTCACTCCACCTGGAGCGCGCGTACTCCAACGCGGTCGGATCAGCCCAGAGCCAGCGCTCGAACACAGTAGCAGCAGCATCGAACGCTTCTTCCTTCTTTCGGTTCTCCGCCCTGATCTCTTTGTCCTCCTCGCGCCATACAGGTTCTGGCATCCCGCAGCGTTTGGCCAGGAAGATCGCGGCCTGTTTGAAATCCCAGTTATTGCGCTTCTCCAGCCAGGTGAAGATATCCCCAGCCTCTCCCTTGGAATTCCAATCGTAGTAATTCTTCTGTGTGTCTATGACCAAGGAGTCATGCGCGGTGGACCGGCGATACCTCCCGTGTCCCCCCAACGGGTACCCCATCTCTGCAATCACATCACCGATCGGATTCTTGCTCTTCAGTTGATCTGCTATGCTCTGATCCATTGTTTCCCTTTATGCGAACAGTTTTTTGTGCGTTATCAGCCTTAAATTGCCTTCAAACCAGCTCTTTTTCGTGCTTTCAGTTCGCATAATAGGACTTATGCGAACTGTTTTTCTGAGCCTTTTTCCGGGCCAGACAAAGGACCTCGCAGATCCTTACCAACTCACGACCTCTTCAAATCGTGCGCCTGGCTGAGCCAGGGTTTGCCTATGTATTTGTGAACTTTCTGAATTTTTTCGCTGCTGCATTTTCAGGAAAATGCGCGCGTCAGCGGGTTTGTCCTCGCGATTCTCAATGGCATTAGCAGTCGTGTGTTTGGTCATATGCATCATTCATTGGCCAGTCTGTCCTGGCAGTCAAGCGTCTATCCGCTTTGCCATCAACCATTTCAGGCTGATCAGTATCGTCTGCTCACACAGCTCTGCTTGGTCAGGCAAGATGTGCAATATAGCTGTTTGGCAGACCTGTCCAAGTCATGACGCCTTGCTCAAGGGCGCCATGTCGAACAAGGAGGAGAAGATGAAAATGCCACACTGCCGTTGTCAGTCGAACAGCGCAGCGGATAATGGTTGATCGTCAAACCGCAGCTCCAAGTGATATGCTCTCAACAGCATGCTGGAGATCCTTCCAACCTGGTTGAACATATCGCGCAGTTGTTTCAAGTTTTGCGTGCCCAAGGATCTGCTGAACCTCGGTCAGTGGACGGCCAGCATCCAGCATCCTTTTTGCGCACGTGTGTCGTAAACGATGCGGGGTGAGATCTTCTACTCCCGCAGAATTACCAAGTAATTGGATCCTTTTCTGGATTGCGCGTTCTGTCAGCGCTTTTTCCCCATCAAAGAACAATGGTTTTTGAGGCTCTATGTTTGGAGTTGATTCGCAGAACAGCCCGAGGATCCGTCGAACCTCCAGGGATAGAGGTACCTCACGGTACTTTTCTCCCTTTCCCAAACGCACACGGACACGTCCACTCCGATCAGAGATCTCGAGGTCGGACCGCTGCAGCGCGCAAACCTCTCCCTCGCGCAATCCCGCGAATGCCATGAGATGAATGATGGCGGCATCGCGCACGGCTCTTTTCCTGCGCTGCTCGGTATTGGCATTGTTGATCCCCATTTCGACCTGGCGCATGAGTTTGCGGAATTCATCTCCTTCGAGCCATCGCGGCGCCTGGTTGATCTTTTCTGCTGCTCCGACTCCGATCATCGGGTCATACTGGATGAATCCTTCAGTCTGGGCCCACTCACAGAGAAGCGCCAGGCAGGCTCGCCTGCGATTCCAGGTTGACGGGGCGATCTGTTGAATGCGCAGTGAATATTGCCGGAAGGCTTGAAGATCTGTTGAGGTCAAGAAACGTGGATCAAAGCTGCTTTTATTTTCCTGTTCAAACCAGGAAACAAATACACGCAGATCAGACTGGTATGCCCAGAGCGTTCGGCTGCTGCGGCCGTGTGCGAGGATCCACTGCAGGTAATTCTTTTCCCAGTCCCTGACCTGGTTGATCGAGTTGGGTGTTTGAGCGATTGTCATGATCTTCTCCTTTTAGGTTTTGCCTGGCCAGCAACTTGTTTTTGAGTGAGCAAATAAAATCGTTGATGACGAGCTGCTGATCGCAGTCCGCCTCAACAAAAGTGCTGGTGAATTCAAATTCATACTTTGACATAGGATAGAGGGCTGGTCTGTGCGCCACAATGCTCCAAGAGCCTGGCAGCGCGTTCTATCTTGATAGCGGCGATCCCGATCTGCCTGATTGATTCCAGATCGGTCAGCCTCCGGTTCTCCAGGATCGGGCGCAAAGACTCCGAAGCCTGGTGGGCAAGCTCTGCTGCTTGATCCCGAACTTCTTTGGCTTCATTTGGCCATAAACGTGGAGTTGTCATCCTTTTTCCTTCCAATTACCGACCGGTTTTAACCCGGATCAGCTTTCGGTCTCCAAAACAGGTACATTGATCTCATGGAACTTGACCGGATCGATCAATTTACACACCGTGCAGCAAAGATGTCTCGAAAAGATCTGCTCACCGGTGTGCAAAACTCCCTCGAGGATAAATACCGTCTCCGTGACTGGATGATCGCACACGGCCGGATTGATCACCATGGGTTTTCCAAGGCCCCCAACCGCAAAAACGATCTTCTCTTGTTCCGAGTTCATCGACGATCCATTTCTTCACTGGTGGAGATCTTTTCCATCAATTCAGGATGTCTCTCGTTCCATTCTTTTTTGATCAGCATTTCGATAAAGTTGCTGAGAGAACGATTGTCTTCTCTTGACATATACTCCAATCTTTCCCTTGTTTTTTCTTCCAAAGATACGGATCGTGTAATTTTCATGAGTAGTCCTTTTTTGTCCTTCTGTCAACTTTTATATTCATTATACACATTATCTAACAAAAGTCAACAACTATTTACTTATTGCCTATTATTCTTTACCCTGGAGGTGTAATAATATGTTTACAATGGTTGACGAAAAGTTTCTAAATTGGGTCTCACAAGAAATGGAAAAACAGGGGATAAACCAATCCCAGCTTGCCAAAAAAGGAGGTGTAAGCAAGCAAGTAATTAATAAACTCTTCAATGGCGGTAATGGTCCCACTGCCAATAATTGCAGTGCGATCGCAAAAGGACTGGGAATTCCGGAAGAAGAGGTTTTTACCAGGGCAGGGTTGATGCGGCCAAAGCCCGAACCGTCCGATTATCTGGTCGAACAGCTAATTTCTCTAACCAACGAACTATTGAATCAGGAAGATAAACAAACACTGATAGACCTGGCAACCTCGTTGCTCGAACGTCAGGGGAGATCGAATGATTTATCACAATATAGACAATCGCTTACGAATTATTCTCCGGCATCTCAACGAAAAAAATAGAAGGTTGATTAAGTTAGTAATCTTTTATCTGTTTGTCCGCCGAAAGATAATTACCATACCAATCCCGATCAGCTTTGCAATAAAAGCTGCGATATTCACCTTTGGTTTACTGGGCATCATGCCTTTGGAACCCCTTGCCATACCAACCTGCATTGGAGGTGGATTGGCCTTTGCCCTGATCTTAAGCTAGAAAAGGATTATTAATGACAACTCCTCCAGGAATCCCAACAAACCCACCCGCTGTTCCGCAGTATCCTCAACCAGGTGTAGTTCCTCCCGCGCAGCCAAACCAACCACCAATGCGTCAGTGCAAGAAATGCGGGAGCACACGGATCCAGGCCGTATCAATGACATCCGGCAAGATCAAAAAACGCGGCTGCCTTGGTACTTTATTTCACATCTTAATGATCTGTGTAACCTGTGGCTTATGGATAATCATCCCGATGCTCCGCAGCGGCAGTCATGGCAAAATCAAAACAAAAGTGGAATTTGTTTGCCTGGATTGCGGTACAAAACAGTAATTATTTCTCTGCTGCTTTTTCTTACACTGAAAAATTAGCCTTGTATTTGAGCACTGGAGCCATCCAGCGCAATTTGTTGAGCCTTATTAGGATATTTATGCCCACCCGCATTAATCACACCCCTCAAAAGCCCTCCTACGAGGTCAGATGTCGACGTCGCAAACCACTATGAACACATCTCCTTTCCCTATTGATGCCCACGTGGCTGCTTATGTGCGTGATTCCGGAGGCGAAGCCCAGGATCTTTCGGTGGATCAACAGGAACAGGCGCTCCAGGACTGGTGCCGTGAGAATCAACTCACCATTTCCAAGATCTTCCGGGATATCCACCGCCCAGGCACATCCACCGATCAGCGCGATGGTTTTGAAGAAATGATGGCTTATTTCCGTTCCAAGAATCGCCCGCCCGAGGCCGGTGTTGTGCTTTGGAAGCTCAGCCGCTTTTCCCGGAATATCGATGACGCCCAGTTCTACAAAGCTGATCTCCGCCGCCGTGGGTTCATCATCCACTCCATTACTGATCCCATTCCCACTGGCATGGACGGCCGCCTATTCGAATCTGCCTATGATTGGATGAACAACAAATTCATTGAGAGCATGCGCGCTGAAGTAAAACGCGGCTTGCATTTCATGGTCAAGAATGGCGCCATGCCAGGTGTTCCTCCCCGGGGATTCAAACGTCAGCCGCTCACGATCGAAGGATCGGGCGGGTCCCATAAAGTTCACCGCTGGGTGCCCGATCCAGACATCTGGGAGACCTGTAAGCACGCCTGGCATTTGCGAGCGGTTGGCCGCTCTTTGGGTGATATTCTCAAGGAGACCCGCCTCTTTACCTCCGTGAATTCCCTGGTCACTTTTTTCAAAAATCCGATCTACCGCGGGGAGCTGCGATACGGCAGCCTGGTCATCCCCAATTACGTCGAGCCCATGGTGGACGAGATCACCTGGAATAAGGTCCAAAGCATGAGATCCAAACATATCCGCAACAACCAGCTCGAGCCCGGATCCATTCGTCATCCACGACGAGCCACTTCCCGTTATCTACTTTCCGGGTTGGTTCGCTGCGCGGTCTGTGGATCCCCCATGCATTCCAGCGCTGTTCAATCCAATGCAACCGGCAGCTTGAACGAGTACTATGTCTGTTCTCGAAAAGTGCGCAATCGGAATTGTTCCTCAAGGAATATCCCCAAAGACGCGCTGGAGCTTGCTGTGATCAACGAGCTGCTGGACCAGGTCCTGGTGATCAGTACCATTCGCAACCTGATGGCCGATTATCACGATTCTTCGCTGGATTCCCTGGAAATTGCGCTCAAATCCTCAACAGGAAGGCTTGTAGACGTGAATTCTCAGATCAAGCGATTAGTGGACGCCATAGCAAAAAAAGGAGGCTCAAAAAGCCTCCTGGATAAACTTGATCAACTGGAAAACGCGCAAAGGGAATTGGAGCTGGAGATCTATGATCAGAAAGATCTTCTGGAAAAGGCCCGTACCTATAATCCCGCCCAGGTCGAGCTGATGATCAAGGGCATGGCTGAAGCCCTCAGAGAACCCGATGAAGACCTGCAGAGAAAAGCGCTGAGATCCTTCGTGAAAGAGATCCTGGTTGAGCGGGTGGATAAGAAGATCAAAGGTACGATCAAATACTGGATCCCCCATAATTCTTATGAATATAACGAGTGCCCCCAAGGGGCTAAATTATATATTCATAATTTTACGATTCTAATGCCCCCATATAAACGAAATCGGAATAAGGTGTATTTTAATAATCAACAATTTACCTAACCGTGCTGTTGTGGAGGATTCTGTGGATTCATATTTAGTGGTAATTGTATCTGTTGAACACTTAGCATGCGAATGTACGCAACATTTTGTCCATTCTCGATTATTTTAAACGCTGGTTTAAAATCAAAAGTGCATTTAATTGCAAGATATAAATTCCAAATTGCATTATTCAGAGGTTTATCTTTCCGAAGATCTATGATATTCATCCCCATATCTTGTAAATTAGAAATACCAATTGATCTCGCATGAGAAAGATGTGTAGATTTATAGTCAGATAAGTAATCAACAATTTTATTTACTTTCACTTCTTTTTCAGCAACATCTTTGAACATATAACTTAAAAGCCATTTCTCGACAAGGCTTCTTGCAAGTTTTTCTGCATCTTCACACATTACTAACAATGATGGCCCATAAAGATTCAAAATAGGTAGCCATACTGGTAATAACTCAGGTTTTTTTGAGATATCTTCTTTTGCTTTGTCAAATTGATCAAGAATAGCTTGAGAGGGGGCTGTGATTGGAATCCCATCATTTCTTGGCACTTGCATTTGTGGATCAATGGGACCCAATTCAGATTTTTCGTTCAGCAATATTTCATCTGCTGAACAACACATCATTGTCGCTGCGCTTTTCGCTTGGTCAGGAACAATAAACCGTATATTTGTAAACTTCGCACGAAGTAAATTAATTATAGCTTCTGCAGATTCGGCATAGCCTCCTGGACTTTGAATTAATATGTCAAGATTGTCTCCAGTGATATTCTCAATAACCTCGCTAAACCCCACTTTATCGCTGGGGTCAATCATAACTTCGCCTTTAGCTGCCAGTAATTTATCTCTATTATAAAAATCAGAAGCATAAATAATTAAGGGTCGCCCTGTAATTGCCTCGACCGCGCGTATTCTTTCTCTTCGAACATTGTCGCAATCACCATTGCGTCGATTTATCTCTTCTACTGTTGAATGCCAACTTGTCATCATCATTCTCCACACTATTAGAATTCGTACTAGAAACAATTTTAACTCTTTTAGTTTGGCTTAGTATCTGAATATATTGTTCTTGACTAAATTGAAATATTCGCATCGCTCTTTTTAATGGCTCATTACTATCTACAGATTTTAGTAGTTCGGAATATGCTTCTGAGCGAACAGACGACACCATTTCTTCCTCCTTTCACTGCTCTCTAATTATTATACACTTCTTCAGGAGAAGCCGTAAACTGGGCTACCAGCCCTTTCTCAGGATGCCATAGAAACGACTCTGCAGCCTTCAGTGGTTTGACGAACCCGCTGTTGAAGGTCCAGGCATCCGCTGGAACCAGTGACCGCAGGATCCGCACCATCACGCCCCGATCCTCATCAGCCGTAGTGACCATATCCTTTTTATGGTGCTTATCGCCGGTATGCCACTCCCGAAATTGCGATCCTGCCCACAGCTCCGGCTCCTCGGTGGCCATCAACAAGGGCAGATTACTCAATCGCTCCGAGTACCCATGGGCAAACCCGATCAGGCACTTACCAAACGCGTAATATTTCCGTGATCGAGGAGAATTATCGATCACCACATTCTTGCAGTTCCTGTACCAGAATTTGAGCGCTTCTCCCAGGAAGAACGCCCTTTGACTATCATGATTGCCAGGGATGATCGCAACATCCACCCTGGCCACCGCGGCGCACTTATCGATCAGTGCGATCGCCAGCTCACATCCCCGCTGGAATGTCTTCTGCCAGCGTACATCCTCCTGCTGGGGTGTCCCGCGAGTGGTCGTGTTCGTCAGAGTATCGCTGTTGAAGAAATCATTTCCAACCGGCAACAGTATCCGAGAAATGCCGTAAGCTGTGGAATAGCCCAGTAGTTGATCAGCAACGCTCAGCACCGCGCGGCGGGAGATCTGGATATCGTAATTTTCTCCGCTTTCCTCACCCCAGCACAACCTGCCAAAATGGATATCAGGCATGGCGATCTCGTACAAGAAGCCATCTCTTTTTGGTGAATACTTGATGCTGGGATACTTAGGCGCGAATTTCCCTGCCTTTTCAACCAGAGCATCGATGGCCTCTTTCGCTCGTGATTCGACCTTTTTTCTGACCAGTCGCACCTCGATGTGATAGAGCGGCACGACCAGCATCTTTCCGGAATCTTCCACATCGCCTTTTGTCACACAACCTTCAGAGACGTGCCAGTCCACCTTGCGATCCTTGCGATAGCCCTCGGAGGTCTTCACACGAAAACGCTCGATCTCCCAGATCTCCAGGTCGATCTGGAACTTCTTGATCACGTCTTCCTTGCTGAGCATGCGATTGGAGGCGCAGACCACGTTGATGAAATCCTCGCCCTGTTCGTAAACACTGCCCTCAGTGCTTGGCTCCAGCTTGGATTCTTTCAGCTTCACATCCAGTGTCTTGCCAAATTTCCGCGAGGCGTGCGCCTTCGTCGCTCTGGCAGTCCTCCCGATCATTTCTCCAATGTCAGCGTAAGTTTTGATCCCCCGCCATCTTCTGATGACCTCTTCCTGCTCTTTGGTCCAGTGTTCGAGTTTCAATCGTTCTCCGATCTACAATCGCTTTACCCACTGAAGACAGATCCATCCATCCTTCGTCCTTCCCCAGCCTTCAGATTCCTCCAAAATGAGGACCTTTTCACCTGGGAAATAATCTCCAAGATCTCTTCCTTTTGGTACATCGCGGATATTCAAATACGGATATGCCGTCACCAAGCCTTGCCAGCTCTGGACCTGATCCTGCACTGGAGCTGCTGGACCTGTGCCTGTCTCGATCCATGTCTTCATGTCCTCCAGGCTCCCGTTGTAATAGTTCAGGTCGATCAGGCTCGGGCATCCGGGCATTCTAAACTTGTCCCCGCTCCACTGCCAGAACTGCCAGGTCTTCATCCCTGAGATCAACCTGGGAGATTCCCGCTTGCTGTAGATCTCTGGCAGATATTTTTCCCGCAGCGCCTGCCAGGTGCAGCTCACAACGCCTTTCGGATATGGGTACTCCGCTAAATTGAGCGGGTAATCCAGCATCCACCTGTACAGGGGAATTCCAAAGATGTTATTTCCGATAAAGCCTTCCAAAAACCATTTACCGCTGTAGATGACAAGAGGCTTACCGCCATTGGCTGCCAGGTATTCGACCGTTTGCCTGGCAGTGTCATTGATCTGGTTGGCCGCCAATCGGACGCCATTGCGAGTCCCCTGTTCCACATCGACCATGTAGAAATCGAATTTCTTTCCAACACCCGCCTCGATCATCTTCTGCGCCTGGATCTTGCCATCCAGCCACGGGTAATTCCATGCGTAAAAACCGATCACGGGCATCTCGGTTTTCGTAATGGCGTTGTAGTGTCCGGTAAAACGCTTGTCCTGCAGGTAGCCATCCACTGCTTTGATGATCGTAAAATCCACCCCCTCACCTGCCAGGAAGGCATAATCCGGGGGCTGATTTTTATCCACATACCAGTCCCATTTTGAGACATCAATACCGATCGTTCTGGTAGCCATTAGATCACCCCCATTTCTGGTTGAAATATTCCGTTCTTCAAACTCCAACCTTCCCAATATTTCTTGACTTTCTGCTTCATCATTTCGCACATATAACCGTACTCGGACAGGGCAACGGCTGTGACACCGCCGGACACAGGAGCTTTGTATTTGACAATTACAATGCCTGAACCTCCGGCAGCATATCGCTCTCCACCGCCACCGCCAGTATTGGCAACGCCAGCACTACCAGAACCGCCACCGCCAGAACCACCCGAGCTCCCGTAATATCCACCTCCCCCACCACCGCAAAACCATCCGGCAGGCGATCCAGCCCAAGTGGCAAATTGCGAATACTCCAAACCTGCCCCACCGTTACCGCCAGCGCCGAAATTAGAATTCACCTTAGGACTTCCAACCGCCCCCATCCCACCGCCCCCACCAGCCATCGTATCCAAGTCTGACCTTGTATCCTGCACGTATCCACCATCGTAACCTTGTGACCCGGCCCCACCGGCGTTATAGCCAGTACCGGAAATAATCGGTCTACCGCCAGCACCGCACCCACCAGCGCCACCGTTATAACCGCCGCCGTTTGCCGTCATCGTAGAAAACACCGAATTGCCACCAGCAGAAGATGCTGCCCCGGCACCAACCGTTACCGTTACCGTACCACTCGGTGTGACTGCGAAACTGTTGTCGTAAAGCAAACCGCCTGCACCACCACCACTCCAACAAACATCGACACCGCCAGCACCGCCAGCGGCTACCACAAGAACCTCTAAATCTTCCACACCAACGGGGATTGTCCAATCACCTGTACCAGTCGTTGTCCAAAGACAAATAACATAGCCCGGAACGGTAGTCGTATCAGTCGTGTCAGGATTCTTAGCTGCCATATCATTACTCCACAGGGTACCAAATCACAAAGCCGAGCAAATATGCATCGACATCGAGCGTGTCATTTGTTCCGTCATCCGCTTTCCTGCACGCTTTGAATTGAATCAAATCGCCAGCAGACGGCGTTCCGGCAATCGTAACCTCAGCCGACAAAGCACCTTTATACAGGTCGCTTGTTGTTCCGCCTTCGTCATTGACATAGATAAACGTACCAACGGCAGCATCCAGCGTGTCGCCATCGCCGAACGAAACGCCAGCCAACCCCCAACTTACCTTATACGCCGTTGCCGCTGGATGTGTCCAATAAGGCTTGAAATATATCGTACCGCCTGTATAATCCTCCGGCATTGGAATATTTGCATAAGCGTATTCAACATCGTCAGGGTCAAATGGCACATAATCAAAAACCGTTTTATTTGTTCCCATTTCAATATCAGAGCCAGCGCCACACCCATTTGTTTTCGTTGGCTTGAAACCACCAACCCACAACTGCCGATGCGCTATGTCGTTGATGATTTCCAACGGCACGTAGGCAGCCGGTTTGTTGGCAAAGAACAGGTTGAGGATTGTTTGCCAAGTTGTCTTGCGAAGTACTTTAATTCCCGCTGGGTCGTAGCCGTTGAAAATAACATCCGTCAATGATGGCGCGAGGCTATCGTCCAGGTCAAAAAGAGTTTTCTTTTCATCTGTCATAGTTTCTCCTATCCAAATCTTGGCCGCGTCACGTATGTTCCGCCAACCATTGTGTCTGAGATCGACACATAAATGCAAGCAATCTCACTGGTGTCCGGTTCGATCCAAACATTTGCAGGATATTCCCAGTAAGATGTCGAGTAAACCGCTGGATGATATACTCCCGTGTAAGTCCAGTAACCTGGTAGCCAGGTATCAGGTTCATAAGGCGGGGACGCCCCCAGGTATGAAGGATGCCAAACAGGCACCCATTCCCAATACGCCTCAGCGATCAAGGTAGAGGGATGGTAGATCGGCGCGGGAGTGAACCAGTACCCCGTGGCCACTTCTGGAGATGTCGCCAGGCATGTGAGCGAATTGTCCGCAGGGTTGATATAGCCTACCTTGTATGTTGTTGTATCGTGCAGCAAGGTCAGGTCGGATCCATCTCCCTTTAAGGTGATCGTTGCTGTTTGCCCCAGTGCCACCCCTACAACGATCTCCGTTGCCGGATTCACAACCAAAGTCCCTCCAGCGCTCCCGTCATCATCGTAATCGCTCACTGTGTTCTGGCGTGCGCACACCGCGTCGTCAAAATAGATCAGCGTGACATGATTGGCTCCGTTGAGGTTGAAGGGCAATTCACCATACTGGATGGTCGGATAATGTGAAACATGCACGCTGATCGCCTCCAGAACCCCCTGCGCTGATACACTGGCATAGGTCTGCATTTGATTGCCGTTCAAATACGGCGCTGCAGTGCTGCCCTTGCATACTGCCACAATGAAATAGCAGTCATACGGGATCGTGGCAACGCCATCAGCGGTTAAGACCTCGGAATCCAGAATGTTCATGCCGGAATCACCGTGATCTCCACACCGCAATAAGTCACGCCAGTTCCCTCTTGCACAACAGAGATCTCGATCAGATCCCCCGTGGAAAGATCGTCATGATCTGTGTCGATCACTGCCGCTGTTGCCGCCGTCAGCGTGTCCGTTTCATTCTGATCTAGCGTGATATTGGTCGAAAGCATGGCTGTGGATCCGTTCTTCACTGTCAGCTCAACAGCTCCGCTTGATGACCCAACCTTGCAGCACGCCGCCACGGCTGAGAGGGTTCCTCCATCGTATTTTGCCGGGACCCTCCAGTACCCTTTATCGCCCGAAGCCAATGGGGTTGCTGCGTTCAGTGGGATAAAGATCGGCGTGGCGAGCAGATCATACAAATGCTCCAGGTTGTCGATGACATCATCCCCGAAATTTTGTTTCGAAACCCCATTTCCAACAGTTGGTTTTGTGATCGTATGCCAAGTCATATTTATCTCCTAAAAGTCCCATCCATATTCAGGATCATCCCAAGCGCCATATCCAGCCACCGGTGTGTCGTCCAGCGTCCACTTCGCGAACCTGAAGACATCCAGACCAGCGTCACGCACGTACCAGGTAAACTTAACGATCTTCCCCGGACTTAACGTGAATTTCACTCCCTGGATGAAGTAGTTCTGATCGATCGCCAGAGAATCCTTCTTCAAACGGATCAACATTCCAGGCTCCAGATACAAAAACGCGTACAGCAGGTCTTCTTCCGTATTAGCCACATACGAGACCTGGTCCACCGCGTTCTTCAGCTGCCCATACTGGTAAAGCGAAATGTTGGCATATCGCGCTGCTATATAGGGATCATCCTGGCATTTCATCTGCACGGTCAAGGGATAAATGCCATGCTTCGCGATAGCTGCAGTATCCTCGACATGGTATGATACGGGTTCATCCGTATAGACCCCTTTCCCCACTGCCTTGCACATGGTGATCCACCCGTCACTGGCATTATTGTTCGTGATCGTGTACTTGAAATCTCCGGTCCCAAATACCGCAACCACGTCAATGTCTGAGGTTATATTCGATCCGGTGCCATCTTTTACAGTATTTGCAGAGTAATGGGTACCACCAACAGGATCCACCATATCGATCCCGGAAACCTTTTTTGCCACACCCGTCGGGTCCTTGTACTTGCCTTTGATCACGACTGTTTCCCCTGCCTCGATCTCCATAGGGCTGTTCAGGTTGAAAAGTTCGGTCGTGGCTGAAGAATCGATCCTGCGGGGGGAACATTCGAAATCAACAGAGTTGTAATAATTCCTGCCGTATGAAACGACCATACCCACATCGTTGTTCTGGAAATACGCTGTCTTCGCGTCGCTTAATAGGATGTAATCCCCGTTTTCATTGCAAATAAAATCATCATCCTCATTCGCCAGGAGATCACACAGGCTGCGAGCCACCGGGTATTCATTAGGCTCGACCAGTTCATCATTTCTGGTCAATCTGCCTTCCACCCTCAAGCCGAACCTGGTCAAATAACAATACCCAAGTTCGGATTGGACTAGCTTGGCCAGTTCAGCCAGGGCAGTCGTTTGAGATGTGATCGTATCGCCCACATACGCAAATGTGCTTTCCCCCGTTGCATAATCCGGCGTTCCGGGGGGCTGTAGGTCCATATTTGCCAGGATCAGCGGCACAGCTTCCATCAGCGTCTTATCCTGGGCGAACGGAAACCCGGACATGAGATGATTTCCCGCGTGAAAGAACCAATCCTTCACAGTCACGCGGGTCAGGTTCCCTGCGATCGTTGTGGGTGACTGGATACCATCGGCCGGAATGATCCCGGTCCACTTCTGCACAGACAAGCCATCCAGGGTAAAGGCTACCCTTACCTCCAATCCTGCTGCAAAACCACTGCGGCAGTTTGGATGCCCGGGAGTGTAATAACCTTCCAGCCCAGCACTGTTGGCCTTGGAATTGCGCAGCGAAAATGTCAGAACCCCCGGCTGCCCCATGCGATCCATTGGCCCATTACCTGGGATTGCGTATTCGCAATTAATATCGCCAGCCGTGTCCCGGATGAAGTTCGTCCAGTTGACGCCGTCGAATTTTGCTTCCAGCGTGGAGGCAGTAAAAAAATACATTTCAGCCCACTACTCCCAGGCTCATCAACTTATATGCCAGAGCGTCCGCGATATCCCTGGCAGTCGCGGGTTTATCTTCCTGTTTCAAAGCCACGCTCAGCGCTTGTTCCAGATTTGAGCCATTTGTCTTGGGAATATCCACTGTAGCTCGCTGTACCAGCGCGTTTGGCGTGAAGTTGGAAATGTCCGTTTCATATCCACCGATCAGGCCCAATGCCATGTTCTTGCCGATCCCGGCAAATACCTTTGAAGGGGATTTGATGCCCAGGAAATCTTTCACACCACCGATCAGCTTATCAAACGCATCCTTGAACCACTTGACCACAGCGTCCCAGGCTTTTTCAATCCCAGCCTTAATACCCTCGACGATCTGCTGCCCGACTTCCCATAACTTGCTCACCAATGCCACGATCCCATTGATCAGGCTCATTAAGATTTGTCCACCTGCTTCAAGGATCTTTGGCAGCGCTTCCACGATGGCACTTACGATCGCGATGATGATCTCAGGGATCATTTCGATCAGCATCGGGATGGCAGTCACCAGTCCATCGATCAGACCCAGCAAAAGCTGGATACCCGCGTCGATAAGCATGGGGATATTCGTCAGAAGCGCATTGATCAAAGCGGTGATGATCTGTGGAATCATGCTCACGAAGGTAGTGATCAGCGTTGGCAGCATTTCAAGAATAAGCGGAATGGCTGCGATGAAGCCGTTGATCAACGCGATCAGGATCTGGAAACCCATGTCGATAATCATTGGCAAGGCGGTTAATAGCGCTTCTAAAACCGCTGTAATAATTGTTGGAATAGCTGCGATCAAAATTGGTAAAGCTTCGATGATCCCCGTCACCAAGCCCATCAAAATCTGCAAACCTGCATCGATCAGCAAGGGAATATTCTCCACGATGATCATCACGATCTGGATCAGCATTTGCACAATGGTTGGGATCAGCGTGGGCAGCGCCTGGGCAATACCCAGTGCCAGCTGTATGATGATCTGGAAACCCGCTGAGACCAGCATCGGGATCATGCCGATCAGCGCGTTTAGAATGGTCATGAAAACCTGGGCCACCGCCGGGATCAGCGTTGGCAACGCGCCAACAATGCCCTCGATCAGGGACTGCAAAATGCCCATGCCGGTCTCGATCAATCCTGGCAGCCCGGCTGCAATATCCGAGGCAATATTTTTGATCAGTTCGGAACCCGCGGCGATCTTCCCTCCAGCATCCAACGATGAATCCCCGATGATATTGGTGAGCTGACCCATGTACCCGCTTACCTGGCTGACCACCCCTTCCACTGCCGGAGCGAACAGCACCGCCAGGTTGTTGGTCATTCCCTCGGTTGCTGCCTTCATGCGCTGCATGGCGTCATCCACCGCGCCGAGCTTTGCCAGCTCTCCCTCGGAAAGGATCAATCCTGCCGCTTCAGCCTCAGCTCCAAACTGCGAAATGGCAGCCGATCCAGCCTTGATCAGCGGGTTCAATTCCATCGCGCTGCGTCCAAAGATCGCCAGGCTCATGGCATCCCGCTCAGCGCCATTCTCCATCTTGCTCAGCGCGTCGATCGTCTCAAGCCACACGTCATTCTGGTTGCGCAGGTTTCCACCTGCATCCATGACTGATACACCCAGCTCGCTGAAGATCCTGCTCTGCTCCGATGTCTTACTTTTGGCGTTATCCATGGACATGGTTAAACGCGCAAAAGAACCGGTCATTGTCTCAAGTGGTACGTCCACCAGCTCAGACGCGTATTTCATTTTCTGCAGCTGATCCGTGGCAATGCCTGTTTTCGCGCTCAGCACAAGCAGGTCATCCGCGCCTTTGGCCGCCTTCACCGTCATTGCGCCGATGGCACCACCAACGCTAACAGCTGCTGCCCCAACTCCAGTAACTACTGCAGCAACCGCATTTGCTCCCGCAGAAATGGATTGAAAAGCACCTCCCACACGATGTCCAAAACCTTTACTTTCATCTTCTGCCTGAGAAAGACCTTCAACAAAATTGGAGATATCAGCACCGATCGAGACCAGCAAATTCATTAGCGTGTTAGCCACGGTTTCCTCGCTTATCCTCACCGCCCATTCCAACAGTGAGCATCTTGGCAAACTCCACCATTTCCTTCACCGATTGCTCTTCTTTCTCGAAATTGGGCATGAAGTCCTTTGTTTTGAATGGCTTTTTTCCTCGAGGACGGTTCACATTTGCCACGGTCTGAGCCACGATGGCATGACCGAGATACCCCGCCTCACTGCCAAAAGGTTCCACCCCGGAGAAGATCATCCATTCGGTCAGTTCCCGGCTGGAGATCCTCTCCAGGAGTTCCGCTACTGTGCAGCCGAGGTGTCCGGCGAGCCTGAAGCAGAATCTTCGAAAGGGCGCTTCATACCCTCGCTCAATTCAGCGACATCATCCTCGGTAATTCCGGAAAGCTTCTGGGCGGCAGCAAATATCTTCTGCAGCTCGGCTGCATTCTTCTCAGCAAGCAAGGTGAATTCTTCGTCGGTGAAAAGCCGTTTACCACTTTCATCGCAGATCGCCATCGCGCACAGTTTTGCGCGGGCATTCTGCAGATCATACGTCTGCTGGTTGCCGCGCATCTTGAGAATGCCTGCCTCATACTTGTCTCGCTCAGCACCGGTCAGTCCGCGTACGCACACCAATCCTCCCCAGGCTTTTACATGCATAATGCGCAGATCCTTTGCCTGGAGAATATCATCTCGTCCAAAAGTTTTTGGCATGTTCGCTCCTTACGCGATCGTTGGCTTGCCCGTGATCTTGAGGGTGACATTGGCAGTCAACGCACCGTCAACCGGGGCATCCGGTTCAAAGCCAACCACAAAGGCTG